>JBBILP010000051.1:0-7754 GCA_037444885.1 Actinomycetota bacterium
GGTCGCGGATCATGTCGTTCGGCGTCCTAGCCGCCCGACTCACAGAATCGCGGCGATAGCCGCATGTCTGCCGGTAAGGCCCTCGGCCCGGAAGGAGAAGAACCTGTCGTTCGCGCACACGGTGCAAACGTCGCTGACAGCGACTGCGGTCTCAGGCATCCCGACACGCTTGAGTTCCTTCCTCGCTACGGCGCTCAGGTCGAGCTTCCGTCCTGTGGCCCGCGCAAGTGTACCAAACCGTTCCGAGAATCTCGACATCAACTCCTCGGAGACTTCGTAGTGGCAGGAGCCGACATGCGGACCTACGTAGGCGATCAAGTCAGCGGTCGCGCAAGCACATTCCGAGGCGAGGCGGATGGCTGCGTCGCCAACGATACCGGCGAGAAGGCCGCGCCACCCGGCGTGAACTACCGCAACACCCCGAACCGGCCGCAAAGCGACGAACACCACCGGGACGCAATCGGCGTAGAGCATGACAAGCGGAACGCGTCGCTCCAGCGTGACAAGCGCGTCGGTACCGCCGATCGGGAGTGGCGGGACACCGGGCCGGGAGCCCGCGCCGACCTGCCCGCCCGCGACCGTACGTACTTCCGCCCCATGCACCTGCTCGGCGAATGTGAAGCGATCGCGCAGCTCGGAAAGACCCAGCGTGTCGGCGAGGATGTCTCGGTTTCGGTCCACCGATACCGGGTCATCGCCCACGTGCGCCGCAAGGTTCAGGGACTCGTACGGAGCGTGGCTCACGCCGCCTCGGCGCCCTGTGAACGCCACCAGGACGCCATGCGTTCTTGACAGCGAGACATCGCGACATACCTCGATGCGGCCCAGGGGCTCGCACGTGAGGCCCGGTTGATGAACGTCCTTCACGCATCTCCGAATCTGTGTCGTGACTCACGAACGGCATACGCGCTCCCGCTTGGAGCCCTGGTCATCAGATGCAGCTTCGTTCACACTAGCATCGGGCGACCCGCTCGGCATCCGTTCAGCGAATCGCTCACCGCCAGCGAGAGGGGGTGACTCGATGAAGCGGTCTTTGCTAGCACTAGTAGCGGTAACCGTAAGTGCCCTTCTGTTTGCCACCCCCGCGTTCGCGCAATCCTCAGGAGAGGACGCGGCTGTGGCGATCTTCGGCCTCGGCTGTACGGTCCTGTGGGTATTCCTCGCCCTCGCGATGTTCGGCATCTGGGTCTGGATGCTGATCGACGCGATCATGCGTCAGGAGTGGGAGTTCCCGGGATCCAGCGGCAACTCGAAGATCATCTGGATCATCTTGATGGTCCTCTTCGGAACGCTGGTTTCGATCATCTATTACTTCATGGTGTTCTCGAAGATCAAGAGAGGCTCCATGCAACCGCCCTCAAGCGGCGGATACGCTCCTCCGACGGGTGGGTACGCTCCTCCGCCGCCTGCTGCCCCAGCACCGCCCGCACCTTCGGCAGTGCCTCCGGCGCCTCCGGCCGCGGCACCTGCTCCACCTGCTCCACCTGCTCCACCTGCTGCGCCTCCCGCGCCTCCCGCGCCTCCGGCCACCCCGCCGGAAGGCGGTTCCGAGTAGGCGGTACCGCTCGAAGACAAAGCGCCCCTCCGCCCAGTGCGGAGGGGCGCTTCGCTACTATCGGGTCGGACGCAGACGAGGTCCCCGCCGTCGGCTTCGCCCGACCCACATCACACATGAACCCGCCGTATCGGCGGGTTCATGTCGTTCGCTACCTGCGCTTCAGGAACGCTGGAATGTCCAGTTCCTCCTCGGCGATGGGCTCGAAAGAAGGCATCGGCACGCCCGAGTCCTCGAACTCCAGGCTTTCCTGGCGACGCTTGCCGTCGAATCCGGTCGCGATAACGGTGACCCTGATCTGGTCCATCATCGAATCGTCGATGACGGCACCGAAGATGATGTTCGCATCCGGGTCGGCGGCGGCTGCCACCACCTCGGCGGCCTCGTTGACTTCGAACAGGCCGAGGTCGGAGCCTCCCGAGATCGACAGCAGCACGCCCTGCGCGCCCTGGATGCTCGACTCGAGCAGCGGACTCGATATCGCTGCCTTGGCTGCGTCGTGCGCCCTGTTGTCTCCAGCCGCGATCCCGATTCCCATCAGCGCGGAACCGGCGTCTTGCATGATCGTCCTCACATCGGCGAAGTCGAGGTTGATCAAGCCGGGGACCGTGATCAGATCGGTGATACCCTGGGTGCCCTGTCGCAGTATGTCGTCCGCGGTCCGGAACGCATCCAAGATCGACGTCTTCTTCTCGGCAACCTGGAGGAGTCGGTCGTTGGGGATGACGATCAGAGTATCCACGTGCTCCCTGAGTCGCTTGATACCGTCCTCCGCCTGCAGCGCACGCTTGCGCCCCTCGAACGCGAACGGCCGCGTTACGACACCGACCGTCAACGCCCCTATCTCCTCCTTGGCGATCTCCGCGATGACCGGCGCGCCTCCGGTACCGGTACCACCGCCTTCTCCCGCGGTGATGAAGACCATGTCCGCCCCCTGAAGGGCTTCCTTGATCTCCCCGCGGTTCTCCTCGGCGGCTTGGTAGCCGACCTCGGGGTCCGCGCCGGCGCCGAGTCCCTTCGTGAGGTTCACGCCGATGTGTACTTTGTAGTCCGCGTCCGACATCAGCAGCGCCTGCGCATCGGTGTTCACGGCGATGAACTCAACGCCCTTCACACCAGCCTCAATCATGCGGTTCACGGCATTCGTGCCGCCTCCGCCGACGCCAACCACCTTGATGACGGCAAGGTAGTTCGCCCCTGTCTCCAGCATGGCATCCTCCCTGACCTGCACTTTTCTCATCTACATAACCCTCAAGTTAAGGTTAAGGTCGAAGAGACAAAGGTCAATCTTGGCATAAACCTTATCCTAGGCGCAAGGTGTTTGCAACATGTTTCTTGACCGAGCCGCGAGCGGTGCTTCCTCGCCGGTCTTGGCCCGGGGCGAGACGAGGTCGCCGCCCCCGCGCCGCACGGGACCGAGCCCCGCCGCAGAACGGCCTCGGCTACTCGCGTGTCTGGACCATGGTCCCGAGCGGGACCTGGGGAAAGAGTTCGAGCACGTCGGAGTTGTACATCCGGATGCATCCGGCCGAGGCGCGGGTGCCTATCACCCAGGGCTGGTTCGTCCCGTGAATCGCGTAGGCGGTGTAGGCGTACGATGACCCCGCCTTCTTGAACAGACGCATCTTCCTCGGCCCATAGACGCTGCTCGGATCGGTGTGGTACTTCGCGTCGATTCTCCATATGCGCACTGGCGTAGGTGTGGACGCCTTCCCGTGCGCTATCGGATACGCCTTCACGAGACGTCCGTTCTTGATCCAGTAGAGGCGGAAGTCCGACTTGTCGATGACGACCCCCGTGGGCCATGGATAGTCCAGCCTTCGGATGTTGAAGTTGGCACTCGTACTGGCCACAGGGTTGCTCGCAATCACTTCCAGCGTGTTGCTGGAGCGGGAGAAGTTCAGCGTGCCGAAGTTGACCACCTGTTCCGGAAGCACGGCTCTCCGCCCGATCTCCGCGCCGTTGAGTCGCACGACGAGCTGCGTGGTGTCGGCACGCGCCTTGAGCACCAGATTGGCCTTGGCGGCCGCGTAGCCACCCGCGGGGCTTATGACGGCGGGAGGCACGGGGGGATGCCACACCACGACCTGTACCGCGTCCGAGTAGACCATTCCGGCCGAGGAGCGCACGGCCGCGCGCATCGTATGGCTGCCCTTCGGCAGAGGAACATCCTCCAGGGCGAAGATGGCGCCCGGGGTCGCTGGCGCGCTGTATCTAACCGCACCATCCACCAGCAGGACAACGGTGCCCGTAGGGTCGCTTGAGCCTAGCGTGATCGTCGCGTCCAGTGATCTGAGGACGTCCACCGATCCCGACTCGAGCAGCACGGCCCCAGCTCCGCCCGGAGCTGCCACTACCCCGGTCGAAACCGCCAGCGCGACCGCAAGGACAACAGTCATGGCTCGTCTTCGCATGCCCACTCTCCCGCCTACATCAGGGCTCGGAAGGAAGCCCCCTTACCGTCGGTCTATCCACCGTTCTCACGTTGATATATACGACCTTGTCGCCCTGTTCCTTGAGTATCTGGCGGACGACCAGGTCCTTCTTCTCTATGTCGTCAGCCGAACCGATGACTATCTCCACGTCCTTCACGGTAAGAAGCGCCGTCTTGTCGATGCTCGGCGCCGAGAGGATTCGCACCTGCGAACGGAGCTCCGTGCTGATGCCCGCGAGAACCCTCAATGCGTTGTCGAGACTGTCCGAGGTAGACGCTCTCCCCACCTTCGGGTCCAGTCCCTGCACGTCACGGATGACGACCAGAGTCGAGCTCGCGTCGGGCGTCCTTTGCGCGAGCATCATTCCGTGGGCATCTACGAGCCAGAACGTAGCTCCACCGAGGTCGATCAGTGCGGCGGGCTCCCGTTCAGTGATACGTATTCGCAGCGTGTCAGGGAAGTCGCGGGTAATCGTCGCCTCCCCTATCCACGCACTGGCAAGCAGTCTTCGCTTGATCGCGCCACCGGAGAATCTCAGCAGCGTTGAGTCATCGGGGACCGCGGCTATCGAGCGAACCTCATCCGGTTTGAGGAACACGTTGCCGACGACCTCGATGTGCTTCACTGCGAAGAGCTGCGAACGATACAGGCCACCGCACCCGACTAGCACTGCGATCAACGCCGCGGCGATCGCGAGGACCCTGACTCGAGATGACCTGCGGCGAGCGTCCGCGCGCTGTTGTCGTTGCTCTCTGCGGGCGCGCGCCATTGCCGCACCGGAGCCTCGCGGGCGCTCAGGGCGCTGCCGACCTGTATTCTCAGCCTCAGGCTTCGGAAGAGTGTTCAGCGGGCTCCGTACCTTCCGCGTCCGCTCCGGATCCAGCTGCACCCTCCTCCGACCGCTCGAACTCGCCGAGGAACCTGATTTCCGGCGTGAGTTGGATGCCATACTTCTCCTCAACTGCTTCGCGCATCAATCTCATCAGCTCAACGATGTCCCTGGCGTGCGCGCTTCCCGCGTTCACTATGAAGTTCGCGTGTACGTCCGATACCCGCGCACCTCCGACCGAGGCGCCCTTGAGTCCAGCCGACTCAATCAGCCTGCCCGCCGAGACGTTCGCGGGATTCACAAACACGCTGCCAGCGGAGGGCGCGCCGACCGGCTGCGTACGCTTGCGTCTTCGGAAGTTCGCCTCCATGACGCGCTGTATCGCTTCTCGGTCACCCCGCTTCGCCGCAATCACCGCCTCGACGACCACGCCTTGGACCCCGAGTCCGCTCCTACGGTATCCCCATCCCACTTCACTTCCCCGCAGCCGCGCTAGCCCCGACCCGGGCACGTGGAGCGTCACGGATTCGACGCGCGATCCGATCCACTCGTCACGAGTTCCCGCGTTCATCACCAGCGCGCCGCCGAGTGTGCCCGGGATGCCTACCGCGAACTCCAGTCCCGACAGGCCCTTCGCGAACGCGTCTTGCACAAGCGTCCCCAGGACGCACCCGGCGCCGGCCTCAATCCGGTCGTCCTCGAAGCGGTGCCGACGGAACTCTCTTCCGAGCACTACGACCACACCGTCGTATCCCGCATCGGAGACAAGCACGTTCGAGCCTCGGCCGAGAACCGCGTAGGGTATCTCCTCCGAGACGACGACGTCGATGGTCCTGGAAAGGTCGCTCAGGGTATCGCACACGACGTAGGCCGCGGCCGGTCCGCCAACCCTGTAGGTGGTGTGACGGAACATCGGCTCCTCGAGGCGAACGTCACCCGCGAGCGAGCTCTTGAGGTGTTGAAGCATGTCCCGCGGCAGAGCCATGTCATGCCCCCGAGGTCTCGCGTTCGGCGAGGCTTCGCGCCAGCTCGGGGCCGAGCGTGGTCACATCGCCCGCGCCCATCGTGATCACGAGATCTCCCCGCCGCACTTCTCTCCGCAGGAACGGAGTGACGTCCGCGCGGTGAGGGAAGTAGGCGACGCGGGATCTGGGGTCGAATGCGAGAGCGGCGTCCAGTACGGTCTTCCCACTGACCCCCGGTATCGGCGTCTCTCCCGCACCATACACCTCCATCAGCACTACCCGGTCCGCGCCCACGAACGACCGACCGAAGTCCGAGCCGAGCGCTTGCGTGCGCGAGTAGCGATGCGGCTGGAAGACGACCCACACTCGCTCATGCCCCGCCCCTCTGGCGGCGGCTATGGTCGCGCGAACCTCTGTCGGGTGGTGGGCGTAGTCGTCGACCACCCGCACGCCGTCGCCCTCGCCGACGTCCTCGAAGCGCCTTCGCACTCCCGAGAACACCGACACGGCGGCCGCGGCCTCTGTCACGTCGCAACCGAGCAGCCACGCGACAGCAAGAGCTCCTGTCGCGTTAAGGGCGTTGTGGTGTCCGAGAACGGCCAGCTCCGCCGTGACCTCGCGTCCGTCCGGAAACGTCACCCGAAACGATGCTCCCTGCGGGGAAGTCATGATCTCGGCACAGCGAACCGCACACGCCTCGCCTTCGCCGTACGTCACCACACGCCCCAGGCACCGCGATGCGATCATCTCGGCCCGCGGATCATCCCCCCACACCACGAGACTCCCGTCCTCCGGCACGCGCGCCACGAACTCACAGAACGCCTCGGTGACGTCGTTGATTCCCGTGTAGTGGTCGAGATGGTCCGCTTCGATGTTGGTGACCACGGCGATGTCGGGCGAAAGATGGAGGAACGAGCCGTCGGATTCATCCGCTTCGACCACGTACAGGTCCCCCGCGCCGCACCGTGCGTTCGCGCCCATGTCGTTCAGTTCTCCGCCTATGAGGAATGTCGGATCGAGCCCCATCCCCGCGCACATCGACGCGATCATCGAGCTCGTGGTCGTCTTGCCGTGTGTACCGGCCACAGCGATCGTCTTTCGGTCCTCGGCTAGATGCGCGAGCATCTTCGCCCGTGGCCACACCGGCAACCCGCGCCGCCGGGCTTCCGACAACTCGGGGTTGGAGTCCGGGATCGCCGAGGACACGACCACGATCTCCGGGTCTTTGAGGTTCTCGGCCGAATGACCGATCCGAACCTCGATCCCCATGTCGGCGAGTGCGCGCGCGTACCTGGAGTCCTTCAGGTCGGAACCGGTCACGCGTACGCCTCGCTCGTGCAGGACTTGCGCGATCGCGCTCATCCCGGCACCGCCTACCCCGATGAAATGCGCGTAAGTCGAGTCGGAGTTCACTCGCGTCCTTCCGTCGTCATGCCGCTCCCGCGGTTCGCGCCACCAGCTCGGCCAGCTTGCGCCCGGCCTCCGGACGACCGAGCACCGCCGAGGCCCGAGCCATCGCCTCACGTCGGTCTTCGTCATGTACGAGACCGAGCACTGCCTCCGGAAACATAGGCCCGTCGAGGTCGGCATCCGCCACCACGACAGCGGCACCCCCGGCCATGACCGCCCGGGCGTTTCGCGTCTGGTGATCGTCCGTCGCGTACGGGTAGGGCACCAACACCGCCGGCCGTCCGAGCACGGTTATCTCGGCTATCGAGGTAGCCCCTGCCCGGGCCACGACCAGGTCCGCGGCGGCTATCGCCTCACCCATGCCGTCGAGGTAGTCCACCACGCGATAGCGGGAATCCGCCGAACCACCCAGGGAGGCGAGCGTGCTCCTAACCGCCTCGTGCTCGGCGCTGCCCGCCACGTGGACGACGTGCAATCCGTCCACCTCTTTCAACCGAGGATACATCGCGACGACCGTTTCGTTCAGGTGTCTTGCCCCTCTGCTCCCACCGAAAACCAGC
>JBBILP010000052.1:0-7747 GCA_037444885.1 Actinomycetota bacterium
GCTGCGCGTCGCGGATCGCGTCGCGGTGTTCGGCTGTGAGCTCGACTACCTCCTCGCCTATGAGTATGTGCTCGCAGAAGCCGAGTACCCGTTCGGCGGCACCCTTGACGTGCAGTCGCCTGCCGCGCGGGACCACATCGAGCGTCGCCATGTACTTGAACGAGCTCGAGAGGGGAATCTCCGCGACCCTTTCGGCGTCGCCACGGGCCGGCAAGCCCGCCTTCCCGGCGATCGCCAGCAGGGCGCCGTCGGTGGGGCTGCCCTCGACCACCCATTGGCCGTCGACGTCCTCCTCGAGGACCGCGTTGTTGGCACGGTTGCCTATCTCCAGCAGCAGGCCGACGGCGTGCGGAGTGTCGTCGATGGGGTCGTCCGTGATGTCGACGGGCACGCCGTCGGCCTCGGCGACGACGCGTCCGCGCGGTGCGAACCCTTCACCCGTGACGGCGTAGGTCCGCCCGCCCGCCCAGAACCTGGTCACCGTCATCTGGTTGCGCGTCAGTGTGCCGGTCTTATCGGTGCACACCACCGTGCATCCGCCGAGTGTCTCGACGGCGGCAAGGCGTCTGACCAGGGCATTGCGTTTCGCCATTCGCTGCACCCCGAGTGCGAGGGAGACGCTCACCGCCGTGGGGAGGCCCTCCGGGATAGCGGAGACCGCGGCCGCCACCGAGAACAGCAACATTTCGACGAGCGACTCGCCGCGAAGCACGCCGAGCGCGAAGATGCCGACCGCCGCCACCACCGACAGGATGCCCAGTCGCGTCGAGAGCACGGCGAGGCGCTGCTGTAAGGGCGTCTCCTGGCGCTTGGCGCCGCGCACCTCCGCCGCGATCTGTCCGACCACTGTGTCCATTCCGGTCGCTGTGACCAGGGCGGTCCCCCGGCCACCGACAACCGGCGTTGAGGAGAAGACCATCGTCAGGCGGTCGGCAAGCGGTGTGGCCTCGGGCAGCGTGACCATCTCCTTGTCGACCGGCTCCGACTCTCCCGTCAGCGCCGATTCGTCGACACGCAGCTCCGTCTCGCCCACCAGTCGGGCGTCAGCGGGCACGCGGTCACCGGTCTCGAGGACGATCACATCACCGGCAACGACCTCGATAGCGTCAATCACGTGTACTTCGCGGTCGCGAATGACCCGAGCGCGGGGGCTCGAGAGCCGACGCAGGGCGTCGAGTGCCGCCTCCGCCCGATACTCCTGCATGACGCCGATGATGATGTTGGCTATCACGATCAGTAGGATGACCGCGGCGTCAAACACCTTGTCGGCGAGCAGCGACACAGCGCCCGCGCCCACCAGCAGGTACACCATCGGGTTGGCCACCTGCTGCATGACGAGCTTCGGCAGCGTGGCCGCCGACTCCGCCGTGAGCGCGTTGTACCCGTCGGCGGCCAGACGCGCCGCCGCCTCGTGCGCTGACAGGCCGGCGGGGGTTGTATTCAGGCGCGAGGCGACATCCTCCACCGTCATCGAGTGCCATGCCGGGGAGGATTCCGGTGAGATCTCGGACATGGAAATCCCTTCGTCGATCTGCGGGTGCGGATGATGCGGCCGGGCAGCCACCCAGGGTGCCCGAAATGCCAGCACAGAGGACTCTGAGCGCTACGGCACCAATACTATCCGGCCCACGACGGCACGGCCACTACCTCTCTGCACCGGCCCGCTGATGCGCGCGTGTCGGACATGTGTGGCACAATATCGTGACGATACACGGCTGATCCCGATGGGGAAGTGCGCCGACGCCCGCCCGACCGGCAGGCGCGGCTAGCAGGGGTGATACGAAAGATGGCCGAGCCTCGTTTCGGCAGGCTGCTCACAGCGATGGTCACACCGTTCGGCCCGGACGGCGAACTGGACCTTCCGCGCGCGCAGGAACTAGCCCTGAGACTGCTCGACCAGGGCACCGAAGGACTGATCGTCTGCGGCACGACTGGCGAATCACCGACGGTCTTCTACGACCAGAAGCTCGAGCTCTTCCGAGCGGTACTCGACGCGGTCGGCGGCAGGGCACCAATCGTGGCCAACGCGGGAGACAACTGCACGGCCGACTCGGTGGAGTTCGCCCGCAAGGTGGCTTCTCTCGGCGTGGATGCGATCATGGCGGTCGTGCCCTACTACAACAAGCCTCCTCAGGAGGGCATGTACGCGCACTTCCGCGCGATAGCCGAGGCCGTCGATATCCCGGTCATCCTCTACAACATCCCCGGCCGATGTGTCGTGAACATGACCGCCGAGACGACGCTGCGCCTGGCGCACGACGTGGATAACATCGTGGCCGTCAAGGAAGCGAGTGGGGACCTCTCGCAGATCGCGGCGATCATAGACGGCGCGCCCGACGGATTCGAGGTGCTGTCGGGAGACGACGAGATGACCCTCCCGATGATGGGACTCGGCGGGACCGGCGTCATATCCGTGGCGTCGCATGTGGCCGGCCCCATGATGGCCGAGATGATCTCGGCGCAGGCGACGGGGGAGCACACACGGGCCCTCGCCCTTCACTTGAGGCTCATACCGCTCTTCAAGGCGCTGTTCATGACAGCTAACCCGATCATGGTGAAAGACGCGCTCAGGCAGGTAGGCTTCCCGGTCGGCATCACACGACTGCCCCTGGTGCCGCCGACGCCCGCGCAATCGGCCGAGCTCGAGCGCGTGATGCGACACATCGGGCTGCTGAGCTGAAACCGAAGGCGCGCACCACCGACCGAATTCCGGCTGCGAGCCGGTACAACCGCCAACGCCCCGCCTGGGGCACGAACCCGAAGGAGCACTAGAAACACCATATGGCAAAGAAACCGCGCCTACGCGTCATCCCCCTAGGGGGACTGGACGAGATAGGCAAGAACATGACCGTCGTCGAGTACGGGGACGACATGGTCGTGATAGATGCCGGGCTGATGTTCCCGGACGAGGAGCACCCGGGCGTCGACCTCATCCTTCCCGACTACTCCTACATCCTCAAGCGCAAACGCTTCCTGCGCGGCATCATCGTCACCCACGGCCACGAGGACCATACTGGCGCGCTTCCGTACCTGCTGAAAGACCTCGGCGACAAAGTGCCGGTGCTCGGCACGAAGCTCACGCTGGGGCTTATCGGCGTCAAGCTTGAGGAACACCGGATCAAGAAGCCCAAGCTGCGCGAGGTCAAAGCCGGAGGGCACGTGAACCTCGGTGTATTCGGCTTCGACTTCATCGCGGTGAACCACTCGATCCCGGACGGCGTGGCGCTGTTCATCCGCACGCCCGTCGGAAACATCCTGCATACGGGTGACTTCAAGATCGACCAGACGCCCATCGACGGGCGCTTCACCGACTACGCGGCGCTCACCAAGGCGGCCAAGCAGGGCGTCATGCTGCTGATGTCGGATTCGACCAACGCCGAGAACCCCGGCTACAGCCGCCCCGAGGCGGACGTGGGCGTGGCGTTGCGCCAAATCTTTCGGCAGGTCGACGGGAAGATCGTCGTCGCCAGCTTCGCGTCGCACATACATCGCATGCAGCAGGTGTGCGACGCGGCCGTGCAGTCGGGACGCACGGTCGTCGTGACCGGCCGCTCGATGGTGAACAACACCCGAATCGCGCGCGAACTCGGCTACCTCCACATCGACGACGAGAACATCGTCGACTCCTTCCAGGCGAGGGACCTTCCTCCCGAAAAGACCGTCGTGCTGTCGACCGGCAGCCAGGGAGAGCCGCTCTCGGCGCTCGCAAGGATGGCGAATGCCGACCACAAGACCGTCAGCATCGACCCGACGGACACGGTCGTCATCTCGGCGACCGCCGTGCCGGGCAACGAGATGGCGGTCAACCGAGTCATCAACCGCCTTTCTAAGATGGGCGTGCGCGTCCTGCACAAGCAGAACGCCGACATCCACGTGTCCGGCCACGCGGGATCGGAAGAGCTCAAGCTCATGCTGAACCTCGTGAGGCCGGAGTACTTCATGCCCATCCACGGCGAGGCGCGCCACCTGCGCGCGCACGCGTGCCTCGCGGAGTCCGTGGGCGTGCCCGCCGAGAACATCTTCGTGATGGACAACGGGGAGTGCCTCGAGATGGACGGCAAGTCCGCTCGCGTGTCCTCGTGCGTGGACTCGGGAGTGGTGTTCGTCGACGGGCTCTCGGTAGGGGACGTGAGCGACTTCGTCCTGCGCGACCGCCAGCAGCTCTCAAGCGATGGGATCGCGACAATCGTCGTGGCCATCGACGGGCGTTCAGGGAAAGCGGCGGGCGAGCCGGAACTCGTGTTGCGCGGCGTCGTGATAGGCACCGACCGCGAGCAGGTGATCGCCGAGGCCCGACAGCGCATCGCCAAGACGCTCGCCAAGACCTCCTCGGAGGGCGCGACCGACCACCTCGTGGTCGAGCGTGCGCTGCGTGAATCGCTTTCGCAATACCTGTGGGAGAGACTGCGCACCAGGCCGATGATCATACCGATCGTGCTGGAGGTCTGACACGTGGGTGAGATCGTTCGCGCGTTCATCCTCGGCGTAGTTCAGGGAGTCGCCGAGTTTCTTCCGATATCCTCCTCCGGCCACCTAGTGATCGCGCAAGAGATACTCGGCGGCCACGGGTTCGACCTGGCCTTCGACGTCCTTCTGCACGTGGGCACCTTGGTAGCCGTTATCGTGTACTTCTGGAGGGACTACCTCGAGATGGCGCTCGGCGTCCTCGGAAGGGGAGAGGACGTCGCGCGCCAGCGCCGACTCGTGGGGCTGCTGATCGTCGCGACCGGCGTCACGGGAGCCATCGGGCTGGCGGGAAACGATTTCTTCGAGAGCCTGTTCGAAAGCCCCGCGTGGGTCGGCGTCTTTCTGCTTGTCACGGCCACTTTTCTGACCATAGCCGAGCGACTGTCATCCAAGGCCGGGCACGACGCGGCCTCGATGTCCTGGGTGCGAGCCGCTCTCATCGGGGCAGCTCAGGGAATGGCGATAGCGCCAGGCATCTCGCGCTCGGGCGCCACGATCGCAGGCGGGCTCGGCGTCGGACTCGATCGCGAGCAGGCGGCGCGATTCTCGTTCCTGCTCTCGGGACCGATTATCCTGCTTGCCGCCGCGAAGACCGCGTTTGACCTGGTGCAGACTCCCGAACCTCTCCCAGGTGCAGTGGCACTGGTGGTGGGATTCGTGACGGCGGCGGTGACCGGGTATGCCGCTATCGCCGGTCTGCTGGCATACTTGAGGAAGCGGTCCTTGTACGTGTTCGCCCTCTACACCGCGGCCGCCGGTGTGGCGGTCATCGTATGGCAAGCGCTGTAGGCTAGAGCCGAGGAGGACGATGGCATCCACCCGAAGCTCGCGTACCCGCCGTGGTAGCGCGCCTCGAGATAGGCGCTCGGTGCCTCGGCAAGTCGTCGACAGCGCCGTGCGCAGCGAGATCTATGGAATCGTGCTGTCCGCCGCGGCGATCGCGCTCGCGATCTCGGTGCTCACCCAGAACGTCGGTGTCGTCCCGCGCGTCATCGCGGACATGCTCCGCTACGCCGTCGGGGTCGGCGCCTACATAGCGCCCGTCGCGATGCTGCTCTGGGGGGTCAGCTTCTTCGTCCGGGGAGTGGAGATCGACGAGGTAAGAACCGGTGCGGGTCTCGGCGTCATCCTTGTCTCGGTGATCGCCATGACCGCTGTGCCCACGATTCCCGGCGCGCCGTGGGAGCCTCCGGTGCTCCAGTCGCACGGAGGGGCCATAGGCGCCGGAGTAGCCTGGGCGCTCGTCTCGCTACTCGGGATGACGATCGCATACATCGTCCTGACCGCCGCCCTGCTCGTCGGTCTGGTGCTTGCCGGGCTTTCCATCTCGGCCCTGGTCGAGTGGGCCTCCGACCGCCTGGCGGAGCGCAGACAGCCGCGCGAAGCGGCGCGGGTCGCACGAGGCCGATCGGATCGAACGCTCCCGCTCGAGGACTTCCAGGAGAAGCAGCCCGAGGAGCGTCCGGTGCGGAAGCGCGCGGCGGCACACGACCCCGAGTCGCGCCGGAAGACCGTCCCGACACCCTCGGCGATAGGGCCGAAGGCGATGGAGGGCTTCGAACTGCCCCCCGCCGAGATGCTGCTTCGCAGCCCGGAGGACACCTCCGAGCACCGCGCCTCGGCCAAAGAGCTCGAGGCGACCGCCGACATCATCGAGCACACACTCGGCACGTTCGACATCCCCGCGCGAGTGGTGGGGTCGATACCGGGGCCGACCGTGACGATGTTCGAGGTCCAGATCGCCAAAGGCGTGAAGGTCGGGCGAGTGACCGCGCTCTCCGACGACCTCGCGCTCGCGCTGGCCGCGCCCACGGTCCGCGTGCTCGCACCTATACCCGGCAAGTCGCTCGTCGGGATCGAGGTGCCGAACAACCGACGCACCACGGTCACCCTGGGCGACGTGCTCGCGGCCGCCGAGCTGGGCTCGGCGGGGCCACTCACGCTGGCGATAGGGAAGGACGTCTCGGGCGAGTCGGTGGTCGCGGACCTCGCGACGATGCCGCACCTCCTGATCGCCGGGGCCACCGGCACCGGCAAGTCGGTCTGCATCAACGCGCTGCTCACGTCACTGCTCATGCGAGCCACGCCCGCCGAGGTGAGACTCATCCTCATCGACCCCAAGCGCATCGAACTCTCGCTGTACAACGGCGTGCCGCACCTCTACGTCCCGGTCGTCACCGAGGCCAAGGAAGCCGCGTCGGCCCTCGCCTGGGCAGTCTCCGAGATGGATGCGCGGCTCAAGCGCTTGCAGAAGGCGGGCGCGCGCAACATCGGCGCGTACAACGCGCTCGTGCACGGCGGCAAGGTGCCGGAGGGCGCCGAGGAGATGGCGTACCTGGTCATCGTGATCGACGAGCTGGCGGACCTGATGATGATCGCGGCCAAGGAGGTCGAGGACTCGATCTGCCGACTCGCGCAGCTCGCGCGCGCCGCCGGCATCCACCTGATCGTGGCCACGCAGAGGCCGTCGACGGACATAATCACCGGCCTCATCAAGACGAACATCACGAACCGCATCGCGTTCGCGGTCTCGTCGGGCATCGACAGCCGAGTCATTCTCGATCAACCCGGCGCGGAACGCCTGGTGGGACTCGGCGACATGCTGTTCTCCACCCCGGCGCTCACCAAGCCCAAGCGCATCCAAGGGGCCTTCGTCTCGGAGGCTGAGATCGAGAAGGTCGTCGCGCACGTCAAGGCGCAGGCGGAGCCCGATTACCACGAGGAGATACTCCACCTGAAGGTGGCGGCGGTCGGAGGCGGCATCGACACCGGCGAGGACGACGACCCCTTGCTGTGGGAAGCCGCGGACATCGTCGTGACCTCGGGTATCGGCTCCACTTCGCTCCTGCAGCGCAGGCTCAAGGTAGGCTACGCGCGCGCCGGGCGCATCATGGACATGCTGGAGGCCAAAGGCGTCGTCGGTCCCCCTGACGGAAGCAAGCCGAGAGAAGTGCTCGTGGACGTGGAGGACCTCGAGGCGCTGAAGGCCTTCGAGCGACACGAGATGGGCGAGGAGCGCGATGAGTTCGGTGGGTGAAACGCTCGCGAACGAGCGCAGGCGCCTCGGAAAGACCATAGCCGAGGTGGAGTCGGCCACGCGCATCCGCGCGGGCATACTGCACGCGCTCGAGAACGAGGAGTGGGACCGCCTGCCGAGCGCGGCGTACGTGAAGGGGTATATCCAGAACTACGCGACCTTTCTCGGCATACCGCCCGCGCCGCTGCTCCGGCAGTTCGATTCCCAGGCACGCCTGAGGCCCCCGCAGGAGCAGTTCCACCT
>JBBILP010000053.1:0-7708 GCA_037444885.1 Actinomycetota bacterium
AAGGGACCGGCTGGCCAAGGTCCGACAGTACGCCCAGGCTGACGTGGCGGAGATCCTCTTCTCATGAGCGCGATCTCCGACACGAAGATTCGACCCGCGACTGAGAACAAGGACTACGGGTACGGCAATGCGAGAGTGCGCGGCATGCGGTCTCGTCTGCTCGACGCGCCGTTCATGGACCAGCTGATCGAGTGCCAGGACATCGGGCAGATGATTCAGGCGCTGTCCTCGACGCCGTACGCTTCGGAACTCGAGGAAGTCCTCATCCAGGGCCGGACCGCGGCTATGATCGATGAGGCTCTGAAGAACAACATGGTGCGCACGTACCGCAAGGTGCTCGGGTTCCTGAACGCCGAGGCCAGGGAGTTGGTCGTGACGCTGTTGGGCAGGTGGGACCTGTTCAACGTGAAAACGGTCATCCGCGGAGCGCACCTACACATAGGCGTGGAAGAGGTTCGCGAGAGTCTTCTACCAGCCGGAGAGCTGTCGATCGTCGAGCTTGACGCACTAGCGAAGCTTGGCGAAGTGAAGGCCGTGGTGGACACGCTCGCTACCTGGGGAGTCCCGTATGCGCCGGCGCTCAGGAAGGGCTACATGGAGTTCATGCGTTCAGGTGAGCTGTCCAGGCTGGAGCTCGAGATCGACACCTACTTCGCGGGGTGGGCCTCAAAAAGGCTCGTGAAGAAGGGCGAGAACAGCGAACTGGCCAGAAACGTCCTGGCCGTGCAGGTGGATATCACCAACCTGGTGACCATGTTCCGGCTGCAGAAAGCGGACATCGAAAACGTGGATGTCACGGCTTACTTCCTCCCCGGAGGAGCGGATGTGCGCTACGACCTGTTCCTCGAACTCGCGCAGATGTCCGATATCGACGAGGTGCTCGATCGGCTGCGCTCTACTCGGTATGGCAAGGCCCTGGAAGACGTCGCGGTGGCGTATCTGGAGTCGAACTCAATCGCTGTGTTCGAGCGCGCTCTAGAGGACTACCTCGTCCGTAAGGCACTGGCGGCCGGCGTAGGCGATCCGCTCGGCGTAGGCGTGATCATCGCGTATCTGTGGGCTAAGCAGAACGAGATCACCAACCTGCGCATCATCGTCAAGGGCAAATCCGTCGGCATGCCGGTGGACAGGGTAAGGAGTGAGCTGATCCTTGTATAAGCTCGTCGTTCTCACAGACGCGGATACGGCGGACGGCTTCCGGCTGTCGGGGTGCGACGTTGAGGTCGCGGAGTCACCAGAGGACGCCCGCAAGAGGCTCAATGCGCTGATTGACGACGAGTCCAGCGGCATCATCGCGGTGAACGAGCGGATGATGAGCGCCATCGACGAGCGTACGCAAAAGAAGATCGACTCGATCTACAGGCCCATCGTGATCTCGCTGCCGATCAAAGAGCAGTTGCACATGGGCGAGGATCACCGGGCGTATCTAGCGCGCCTGATCCGGAGGGCTATCGGATTCGACATAACGCTGAGGCGAGGCTGATGATAGTCGGAACAATCGCAAAGATCACGGGACCCGTTGTGGAAGCCAAGAGCATGCTTGGGTCCAAGATGTATGACGTCGTGCGCGTGGGACGCGAAGGCCTGATGGGGGAGGTCATCAGGCTGGAGGGCGACGTAGCGACGATTCAGGTCTACGAAGACACCTCGGGGCTGGTGGTCGGTGACCTCGTCGAGTCCACGGAGGGACCACTCATGGTCGAACTCGGACCGGGGCTGCTCTCGTCCATCTACGACGGCGTGCAGCGCCCTCTCCCGGCGATCGCCGAGAGCAGTGGCGACTTCATCGAGCGAGGCACTGTCGCGTCCGCTCTGGATCGCGAGAAGAAATGGGAATTCACGCCCGTTGCCGAGGTCGGCCAGCAGGTCGTCGGAGGAGATGTGCTGGGCACGATTCCGGAGAGCCGGACCATCACCCACAGGGTGATGGTGCCCCCGAGCGTGAAGGGCAAGATCAAGAGCATCATCAGTGCTGGTGCGTACACCGTGGACCAGGAGGTGGCCACACTCGAGGATGGGACCGCCATCAAGATGAGCCAGTGGTGGCCAGTCCGCCAGGGGCGTCCGTACAAGCGCAAACTGGACCCGACCACCCCGTTCACCACCGGGATGCGGATCCTCGACACCTTCTTCCCGATCGCCCTGGGCGGAAACGCCATCATCCCGGGCGGCTTCGGTACCGGGAAGACAGTCACCCAGCAGTCTCTTGCCAAGTGGGCCGATGTGGACATCATCGTCTACATCGGTTGCGGCGAGCGCGGCAATGAGATGACCGAGGTTCTCACTGAGTTCCCCGAACTCGAAGACCCGCGGACCGAAGCGCCGCTCATGGACAGAACCGTGCTCGTAGCCAATACGTCGAACATGCCGGTGGCGGCCCGCGAGGCGTCCATCTACACGGGCGTCACCCTGGCTGAGTTCTATCGCGACATGGGATACAACGTCGCGATGATGGCGGACTCGACGTCTCGTTGGGGCGAGGCGCTCCGCGAGGTATCCGGTCGTCTCGAGGAGATGCCTGGCGAGGAGGGCTACCCCGCGTACCTCGCGACGCGACTCGCATCATTCTACGAGCGCTCCGGTCGAGTGGAGCCACTCGGCAGCGACGATAGAGTCGGGTCGGTCACGATGGTCGGCGCGGTTTCTCCCGCGGGTGGAGACATGTCCGAGCCGATGACTCAGAACTCCCTGCGTGTTTCCGGGGCGTTCTGGGCGCTTGACACGTCCCTTGCGCACAGGCGGCACTTCCCCGCTATCTCGTGGACGAAGTCATACACGCTGTACTTGGGTCAGATCCGCAGCTGGTTCGAGCAGAACGTAGCGCCGGACTGGCAGGAGTGTCGCGACCGGGCCATGTTCATCCTCCAGAAGGAGACGGAGCTCCAAGAGATCGTGCAGCTCGTCGGACCCGATGCGTTGCCCGAGTCGGAGAAGATCATCTTGGAGGTCGCGCGGATGTTGCGGGAGGACTACCTACAGCAGTTCGCGTTCGATGATGTCGACGCCTACTGCCCACCCGCCAAGCAGTACTGGATGTTGCGCGCGGTCCTTGCGTTCTACGACGCGGCTACCGCCGCTCTGAACCGCGGCGTGTCGCTGCGCCAGGTCCTGGAGCTGCCGTTCAAAGACGAGATAGCCATGATGAAGACAACGCCGCACGAGGAGATCCTCGAGCGTCTGCCCGTCTTCTGCAACGAGCTGACCGAAGAGATCGCTGGAATCGAGGTGTACTAAGTGGCTCAGGGAGTGCTGACACAAAGTGAAGAGGCTGGCCACCGTTCGCTGCTGTCCACCGAGTACAGGACGCTCAGCTACGTTACCGGGCCGCTAATCTTCGTCGACAACGTCAATAACGTTGCCTACAACGAGATGGTCGCCATCCTGATGCCCGACGGGAGCGAGCGTTCCGGTCAGGTCCTCGAGGTGTCCGGCTCCACGGCCGTCATCCAGGTGTTCGAAGGCACTCAGGGCGTCGACGTGGATGTCACTCGCGTTCGCTTCCTGGAGGAAGTCGCTCGAATCGACGTCTCGCCGGAGCTTCTCGGCCGTGTGCTCAATGGCGTGGGCAAGCCGATCGACGGAGGCTCGCCGATCATCCCCGAGTCCCGGCTCGACATCACCGGCAACCCGATCAACCCCTTCACCCGCGAGAAGCCGGCCGACTTCATCGAGACGGGCATATCCGCCATCGACGGGCTCAATACCCTTGTGCGTGGGCAGAAGCTCCCGATCTTCTCGGGTTCCGGTCTGCCGGCGAACGAGCTCGCGGCGCAGATCATCCGGCAATCGCGAGTCATATCGGGTGAGGAGTTCGCCGTTGTCTTCGGGGCGATGGGCATCACCCATCGCGAGGCCGCGTACTTCATGCAGCAGTTCGAGCGGACCGGCGCGCTCGAGCGAGTCGTGTTCTTCCTGAATCTCGCCGACGACCCAACGGTCGAGCGACTTCTGACTCCGAGGTGCGCCTTGACCGTAGCCGAGTACCTGGCGTTCGAGAAGGACATGCAGGTCCTTGTCGTGCTCTCGGACATGACGAACTACTGCGAGGCGTTGCGCGAGGTCTCCACGGCGCGCGAGGAAGTTCCCGGTCGCCGGGGCTATCCCGGCTACATGTACACGGACCTGTCGACGATCTACGAGCGGGCTGGGCGCATCAAGGGCCGCAAGGGATCCGTCACGCAGCTGCCCATCCTGTCGATGCCCGACGACGACATCACACATCCCATCCCCGACCTCACCGGCTACATCACCGAGGGCCAGATTGTGCTGTCTCGGCATCTTCACCGCCGCGGCGTCTACCCGCCGATCGACGTGTTGCCCTGCCTCTCGCGCCTGATGAACCTCGGTATCGGGGACGAGAAGACGCGTGACGACCACCGCGCCGTCGCGAACCAGCTCTACGCCGCATACGCGCAAGGCCGCGACCTGCGGAAACTGGTCGCGATCGTCGGCGAAGAAGCACTCTCGGACACCGACCGCCGCTACCTGCGATTCGCCGATGACTTCGAGAAGCGCATCGTTGGGCAGGGAGATGAGGGCCGCTCGATCGAGGAGACGCTCTCCATCGGCTGGGAGCTCATGGCTGGCCTGCCGATGGGCGAGCTGAAGAGAGTTCGTGACTTCGTCGACAAGTACCATCCGAACGCAGCCTCGGCAGGGGACCTGTAAGGAGCGGCAATGGAGGAAGTCCGGCCGACACGCGCCGAGCTACTAGAGCGTCGCGAACAGATCAAGCTCGCTCGGCAGGGCATGGACCTGCTGAAGCAGAAGCGAGACGCGCTGCTCATCGAATTCATGTCCGTCATGGACGAGACGCTACGGCTGTCCGGTTCGCTGCAGAAGAGCGTGTCCGAGGCGCAGTACAGCCTCGCCGTTGCCAAGGCGGTTGACGGTACTGTGGCGGTTCGCTCGGCGGGACTCGCAACCAAAGGCGAGGTCGTCGTGGACATGACAGGTACCAAGATCATGGGTGTCTCGGTCCCGGTGGTCACGAAGGGCGAAAGCCCGGTGAAGTCATCGCTAACCAGAGGCTACGCGGTCACCGGCGTCACCTCCAGAATCGACGAGACCGCAGAGCGGTTCGAGAAGATTCTGGACGTCATCATCGAGTACGCGGACATCGAGACACGACTCAAGCGGCTCGGCGAAGAGATACAGAAGACGAATCGGCGGGTGAACGCGCTCGAGCAGATTACGGTTCCAGCGCTGCAGGAGCAGGTCGCATACATACGCATGACGCTTGACGAGCGTGCTCGAGAGGACCTGTTCCGACTCAAGAAGGTCAAGCGCAAGATCGAGCTGAAGAAGAAGCAGACCGCCTAGTTGCGCACCCGTCGCCGGAATGGCGGTGGATGCGAGCGGCGTCGTGCTGTGGGGTGGTGCTTGTCCTGCCGGGGGGACGACAGCACCGCCCCACTAGCTTCGATGGGGTCGTGGAGCGGTGTCGCAGGCAAGCGACGCATGACCGGACTTGGGGAAGCGCGCGGGCCGACGGGTTCGTGCAGGTGAGTTCCCGTCCTTAGCCGCGTGACTTGACGATCGCGCCGATCTCGCCGAGCACTGTGACCGCATCTCGCCTGTGGGCGCGCAGTTCGCGCCCCAGTCCGATTACCTCTCGCAGGTCGGCCAGGGATAGCCGACCGAAGCGCAGGTCGTCCCACTCGGCGCGGGCGACATATGCCCAAAGCTCGCCGAGCGTCCACTCGAGCTCTTCGATCTCGTGACTAGTGAGCGAAGACCATTGGCCCTTCAGTCCCTGTCGCATGTAGTCCGCGGCTCGCTCGACTGCCTTTGCCTTCCGGATCTGGAAGGCCCGCATACCGATGTCTTCGTCCGACACGTCTGGTCTCTGTGGGCACATGGAGGCACTCACCCCTTTCGTCATCGTCTATTTTCGCCGAAGGTGCACGCTTCCCTCTTGCGCGGAGCGCGATCCGGGCCGGCGGGCGGCGTGGCCTCGTCGGTATGCGGACAGCCCCGAGGACGATTGTCTTGTCGCTCAGCGTGGCTGGCGTCCATTTGCGGGCTCGCCGGTTGGTCTAGAATGTGCGCAACGTCCGGTACCGACCGGTTTGCGGACGTGTGTGACGTACGAGCAGCTTGACGTTCCCGCGGAGGTCAGATGGAGCTCCCTGAAGCGATACGGACACGGCGCAGCGTGCGCCACTTCGACAACCGGAGGAACGTTACCGACGAGGACGTTTCCGCGCTCCTGGAAGCAGCCGTGCGGGCACCCTCGGCAGGAAACATCCAGCCGTGGCGTTTCGTCGTCGTGCGCACTCCCGAGTCGCGTCAGCGCCTTGCAGCCGCGCTTCACCAGCGCTGGGCGGCAGCCGCTCCGGTGGTCATCGCCGTATGCGTGGACCCACGGCCATGCTTCGCTCGCTATGGCGAGAGGGGTGAGCGTCTCTACGCGATTCAGGACACGGCCGCAGCGGTGCAGAACATCCTGCTCGCGGCAGTGGATAGGGGACTGGCTTCATGCTGGATAGGGGCGTTCGACGACGATGCCGTGCGTGAAGCTCTGCGCGTGCAAGGCGCGATCACGCCCGTCGCGCTGCTGCCGATCGGGTATTCCGCGGAGTCGGCGGCGAGCCCGTCGCGCAGGCCGCTGGACGAGGTCGTGACGTGGATATGACGCTCTTCGGCGACACAGGACGAGCAGCCGCCGACGCGGAGTGCGCGCGAGACCTCGAGATTGCACGAGGTGCGATCTCTCGGCTACTCGGACCACGCTCGTCTTCGGCGTCGGTGACAGCCGAGCCGACCTCATGTTCGTGGGCGAAGCGCCCGGGCGCAACGAGGACCTCAAGGGCGAGCCGTTCGTTGGCGCTGCGGGCAAGCTGCTCGACGAGCTGCTGGCCGGCATCGGCCTCGTGCGCGGACAGGTGTACATAGCCAACGTTCTCAAGTGTCGGCCTCCAGGGAATCGGGATCCCCATGTCGAAGAGATACAAACGTGCACGCCGTTCCTGCGGGAGCAGATACGCTTGATAGGTCCGAAGGTGATCGCGACGCTCGGCAACTTCGCAACACGCTTTGTGCTCGACACGCAGGCCCCTATCAGCGCCCTGCGCGGCAAGCTGTATCGCGTGGACGGTCGGCAAGTGGTGCCCATCTATCACCCGGCCGCCGCGCTCTACTCTCCCGAGAAGAAGAGCGTCCTGGCCGATGACTTCAAGCGTCTGAAGGTCGTTATCGAGCGTTCGTCCACCGAGTAGGAGGCCACCGAGTCGTGACCGACCCTCTTGCGGCCGCCTCCGCGACCATCAGTCGGAGCGCTGCCGAAACCGAGGCTTTTGGCGAGGACCTGGGGTCGCTCCTTCGAGCGGGCGATCTAGTGCTGCTGTCAGGGGACCTTGGCGCTGGCAAGACGACGCTTGTCAGAGGGGTGGCGCGGTCGTTGGGTGTAGCGACTCAGATCACGAGTCCCACGTTCAACATCCTCGTCCTTCATCGCGGCGATCTCGACCTTGCGCACTTCGACCTCTACCGGCTCGACGCGGCGTCTCAGCTGGATGACATCGATTTCTGGGGGATGACCGAGTCGGACGCGGTATCTGTGGTCGAGTGGGGAGACAAGTTCCCTGGGGTGATGAGAGAAGACAGGCTGGAGGTCGTGCTGACCAGCGCGGGAGACGACGAGCGCAGCATCGCCCTCTGTCCGAAGGGCGCCAGGGCCGACGAGATAGCACGGGCCTGGATGCGC
>JBBILP010000054.1:0-7605 GCA_037444885.1 Actinomycetota bacterium
ACGACACCTCCTCGGTGCTCCCGGGAGGGATCTCGAGAACCGTCATGAGCGCGCCGCAGTTGTCGTGGAAGCGGCCCGTGGTCCCACCGAGGCCAGCTCGGAGCATGGCCGCCGGGCGATGGGGGTCGCCGTTTCTGCCGAGGAACTCCGTCCGGCTGCCGGTGTAGGAGTGCAGCGGCCTATCGCAGGCGAGGAACGCTGACCTGCCGGGGAAGTCCATGTTGAAGTGGTTGTGGGCCGTGAGTATGTCGTTCTCGGCGTCGAACCAAGTCACTACCAGCTGCTGTGCTTTGCTGCGCGACGAGCCGAGCGACCACTCGACCAGGTGGGTGACGGAAAGCCTGCGCGGGCGATCGGAGATGTTGCGCAGTCGTACCCTCACGACACGCACCGGATCGGTGTGCGCGGCGAACCAGTCGAGCGAATGCTCGACGCCGTGGCTCGTGTGAGTGAAGTTGGTGTAGCCCTTCCCGTGTCGGATCACGTACGGGCCATCCCCGCGCACGGGAAGCGGAGTCGGGCTCCAATACTCGCCGGTCTCCTCGTCGCGCACGTAGAAGATCTCGCCGGAGCCGTCGGTGACGGGGTCATTGTTCCACGTCGTGATGCGGTTCTCGTGGCTGTTGAGAGCCCACGTGCAGCCGACGCCCGCCTCCGAGACCATCGAGCCGAACTCCGGAGAGGCCATCACGTTGACCCACGGGGCGGGCGTCGCGGCCGAGTCCTCCAGCACGACGACGTACTCCTCGGCAGCAGCGTCGAATCCGCCGTAGCCGTTGTCGTAGGCGAGCGCCGGACGCTCAAACGGCGGCGCCGGATGCCGACGAGGCGACGCCGACGCCACGAACGGCGAGGGGGGCTGCGGCCGGTCGCCTCGGCGGTTGAGTTGAAGCACCAGTGGGCCGGCATCGCCGTCGAGGGTCGCGCGCGCGACCGATACGAGCAGGTTCAGCACGTCGGGATGCATCTGATCGGCGCGGCGAAGGAAGATGCCTCCTGGCTTGTCGACCAACTGCAGCGCATGTCCGGTGCGGACGAGCAGGTTCAGTCGCTGGTCGAGCTCCTCGACGTAGGCGGACGGGCGCGTGTTCAGGATGACGAGGTCGGCCACGAGGCCCTTGTGCCGCCAATACTGGTGCGCCAGCAGCGCCTGGCGGACGAGCGGCGTCTCTTCCAGGCGCTCTATCCGAATGAGCAGGATCGGAAGATCGCCGGATATGCCGAGAGACCACAGGCCCGAGAGCGGCAGACCGTTCTCGATGGGTGTCTTGATCTTGAGCGGGGAGCAGGGGTCTGTGAGCAGGAGCCGGGACGCGAGGCGCTGGAAGGAGACGGCCTCCTCCGCGGTGATGCCGAGATTGCGTATCTCCACCTGTGACGCCGTCCAGGCGAGCGTGGCGGCTCGCTGACCGGTCCGGATATCCCGGTACTTCTCGGCAAGACGTATGGCCGCGTCCTTGCTGCGCGCCACGCCGGTCGAGTAGGCCACATGTGCGGTCTCCCCAGAGGGGATGCTCAGGACCTGACGCAAGGCGCATATCGGATCGAGCACGGCGCCCGAGCTGCCGGACAGCGCAACGGCGGAATCGAGGGCGCGGGGGTCGTGGATGCTGCGCATGCGGCCGATGAATGCCGCGCGGTCGGTCTCGAACGCACCGCCGCACTCCACCGACGCCTCGCACGCGAGCACGTGCATGCCCCAGACTCGCGCCTCCTCGGAGGAGCGGGGTCTTCGAGTGAACAGCAGCGCGCCGACGTCGGGCAGATGCTCGGTTTCCACGAAGAGGTTCGAGAACGCCTTGTGCGCTTGATCGGACGCCTGCGGGGTGAGCGCGACCTCCATGTAGCTCGTCAGCTCTACCCGACGATGCCCGCGACCATGGTTCGTGATCGAGATCCTGCGTACTTCGACGTCGTCTTCGGGGGAGACGACGACCTCCATGTGCGTCTCGATCGTCCCGTCCACCCTCCGGAACTCCGCCTTGTCCGCCGAGAACGTGACACCGTAGACGTCCGCGGGCGCGAGCGAGGGCTGGTGCGCGACCGACCAGGTGTCGCCGGTGTCGATGTCTTTGAGGTATACGAACGTCCCCCAGCAGTCGCGGGTGATGTCTTCGCGATACCGGGTGACCGCCAATCCCTCCCAGCGGCTGTATCCACCACCCGCGTTGGTCACCATCACCGAGTAGCGCCCGTTCGAGAGGAAGTGGGTTGCCGGGACCGGCGTGTCAGGCAGCGGGTACGAGCGCTCCAGCGGAGCGGGCAGTTCTCTGACGGAGCGCGCGAGCATGACTTCTTCCACGTGTGGACGCGTCAGCTGGATATGCCGAGGCACGCGCTCCTGTAGCAGCAGCTCGGCGGATTGCACCATCGGGTCGGCGTGGAAGCGCCACTGCATGCGGTAGTCCGTGAGCTCGTTGCCGAGTGCGACAAGGCTCATCCCCTGGTGATGGGCGAAGTATGCTCGCACCACCGCTCGCTGCTCTCCCGCGGGCACTCGGCCTGGGGTGTAGTCGATGGCCTCATAGAGTCCGTAGCGTCCCTCGGCGCCGCGGGCGATGAGCGCGTCGAGGTTGTTCATCGCCTGCTCGGGATCTACCGCGATCGCCAGTACCGTCGCGTAGGGAGCGATCACCACGTCGTCGGAGAGACCGCGCTTGAGTCCCAGGCCGGGGACACCGAACGCCTGATACTGGTAGGTCAGCTCGACATCCTTGGCGTTGAACGCCGACTCCGAGACGCCCCACGGCACGCCGCGCTGCTTCCCGTAGAGAACCTGGCGGCGCACGACGGCCTGGTAGGTGTCGTCCAAGAGCGTATTGGCCCACGTCTTCATGACCAGAAGAGGCATCAGGTACTCGAACATCGATGCGCTCCACGACACCAAGGCCCGCCCGCCATCCGTCTGAGCGATCGCCCGTCCCAAACGGAACCAGTGCTCCTGAGGGACGTCACCCTTCGCGACCGCGAGGAAGCTCGCGAGTCGGCACTCGGACGCCAGCATGTCGTAGAACGAGCTGTCCAGGCGGCCCTCGGCGGTGTTGAAGCCGATGGAGAAGAGGCCCCGGCTGCGGTCGTACAGCATGCGGAAGTCGGTGTGCTCCCACATCTCACGCGCGATGTCCGCCTGCAGCCTGGCGCGTGCGAGCAGATGGACGCACGCTGGGCGGGCCGCGAGTATGCCGTCCGCCAGCCCCCGCGCCCAGCGCGCGCAGCTCTCGCGCTCGCTCGGGGTGTCGCCCGGCGGGTTCGCGGCCGCCCGCCCGAGTGCGTCCAGAGCCTCCTCGAGGCCCTCGGCCAGACCCACCAGGCTCGGCACGTACTCCGTGAGAGGACAGATCACTTCGCCGAGGTCGCATTCGCGCAGGGCAAGCGGCACGTCGCCCAGGAGCGAGGCCCACGGCGCGTACTCGGTGAGCGCCTGCAGGAGCGCGCGGGTCTCGCGATGCGGGCCGGAAAGCGAAGCGACGAGGCGCTCGCGGCCGACCTCCCACGCGTCACCCGCGGCTGTGAGCGAGTTGCCTCTCTCGGCGATGTCCTCCGTGGCGTCCACCAAGCCGCGCGCCAGCGACAACCACCCGCCGAGGTGCCCCGGAGGCTCCTCGATCGTCACGCGGCGGAGCATCTCTTCCAGGGCGACGCGGATCTCGCCGACGGCTTCGCGCGGGCTCACGTGGTCGCGCATGTCGTGCAGGTCCTCCAGCGCAAGCCCGATCGTGTCCACCAGGCCTTCCAGCGACCGAGGCGTCACGAGCGGACTCTCGGAGGCCTCCAGAAGTCCGATGCGGAGGACGAGCAGGTGTCCCGCGAGGTTGCCGCTGTCCACCGTTGAGATGTAGCCGGGCCTTAGGGGCTGCACGGTGGCGGTGTCGTACCAGTTGTAGAAGTGGCCGCGGAAGCGCTCCAGACCCGCCATCGAGGCCATCGTCCGGGACGTGTGTTCGACCAGCTCTGGCAGCGGAAGATAGCCGAGGTCGTACGCCGTGAGGTAGGACAGCAGCTGGAGACCGAGGTTCGTCGGAGAAGTCCTGCGAGCGACCTCGCCCTTCGGCGCCTCCTGGAAGTTGTCCGGCGCTAGCCAGTGATCCTCCGCTGTTACGAACGTCTCGAAGAACCGCCACGTCTTCCGTGCCAGCCGTCGCGCCAGACGGACCTCGTCCTCCGTCAGCGCTCGGCGCTCCAAGACGAGCGGTGTAGAGATCCACCACGCGAGGAGAGGGGAGGCGATCCACAGTATCCAGAGTGGGACCGACATGACCAGGTGCGCAGGCGACACCAGGACTCCTGGCGCCGTCAGCAGGAGAGCTCCCGCGACCGAAGGCCACATCCGCCCGATGTAGTCACGCGCTTCGTTCCCTAGTCGTCGCTCGGCGTCCGCCGCGGTCTCCCACTCCAGCGTCTTGCGCTTCGAGACGTGCGCGCGAAAGAGCGCGCGAATCCCCGCGTCCAGCATGAGATGGGCCTGGTGGGGAAGGAGTGCGAGCTCGATCACGCCGCGCGCCGAATCGCGACCGAAGTCGCGCCAGGCCGAGTGGAGGGCGGAGCGGAAGTTCACGGCCTCGGGCCGAAAGAGCATCGAGTCGGCGAGGTTGAAATACGCGGGGAAGAAGAGGACGCCCAGCACCAGGACGGGCCAAGCCCAGTCCGGCCCTGGCAAGAGCAGCCAGCCGGCGGCAATCAGGAGCATCATCGACGGGGCTACCGCGCTTCGGCGCAGGTTGTCGAGTATCTTCCACCGATGGAGGAGGCCCAAAGGGTTGGGCTTGAGGCGGCCGCTCGCATCGGGCGCCGAAGGGAAGAGCCAGGGGAGCGTCTGCCAGTCCCCCCTCACCCACCGGTGTACCCTGGCCGCCTGCGAAGCGTACGTGGCCGGGTAGTCGTCGAGAACCTCGACGTCCGAGACGAGCGCTGTGCGGAGGAAGCACCCCTCGAGCAGGTCGTGCGAGAGCAGCACACCGTCCGGAATGCGCCCCTCGAGCACCGCGTTGAACACGCCCACCTCGTAGATGCCTTTGCCGGTGAAGCTGCCTTCTCCGAAGACGTCCTGGTAGGTGTCGGAAACCGCGCCGGAATACGGATCGATGCCGGTGATTCCGGAGTACAGGCTCGCAAGCCTGGATCGCGCGGCGGCCGGGAGCGACATGCCGACGCGCGGCTGAACCAGGCCGTAGCCGCGAGTCACCATCCGGGACTCCGGGTTGAGGTGCGCTCGGTTGAGCGGGTGGGCGATGGTCGAGACGAGTTTCCGACCCCCGTCTCTCGGCAGGATCGTGTCGGCGTCCAGGGTGATCACGAAGGTAACGTCTCTGAGGTAGGAACGCTCGCCGACCTCGGTGGAGAAGGTGGTGTCGTGAGCTCCGCGAAGCAGGCGTGAGAGCTCCGTCAAGGCCCCCCGCTTGCGCTCCCAGCCCATCCACAGTCCCTCTGTCTCGGACCAGCGTCTTGCCCTGACGAACAGGTGGAACGGACGGAAGCCGAACTCGTCTCCGTAGCGCGCGTTCAGCTTGCGGATCCCCTCGGTGGCCGCATCAGTGACGTCGCTGTCGCCGTCCGCATGTTCTGACGCGCCGCCGCGTAGGTCGCCGAGTATCGCGAAGTGGATATTCGGGTCGGCGTTCGCCAGAAACGCGCGCTCCAGGTTGTCGACGATGCGCTGTGCCGCCGCCGACGAGGAGAGCAGCGCCGGGACGACGACCAGCGTTCGGTGGCTTGTGGCCACTGGCTTGCGGTAATCGAGCTTCGGCAGGACGCGTGGCGGGAAGAGCCACGCGGACACGCGGTTCGTGATACTCAGGGCCAGGTCACTGAAGGGGACCACGGCTAGAGCCATGAGCGCGGCTATTCCCCACGAGCCGAGGCCGGTCCAGGTTGCGTACGCGCCGAGGATCGCCGCGAGTACGGTCGTGACGCCCGCGAGAAGCCCCCAGTAGATCGCGCCCCTGTAGCGGAGGGGGCCGCGGTAGACAAGCTCGCGGCCGTGGGGCTGGTAGTCGATGCTGCTCTCGAACTGGTACCGCCCACCGCTGATAAGGTAGAAGCCGACATGGCCTCTGACCAGGTCGGACGGGTCCTCGTCCAGTGCCTGCAGCGACCAGCTGACGGCTGCTTCCGCGACTCCTACCTCCCCGTGGGGACATCGCTTCGCGATTGCCTCGAGTGCGTGACGGTAGCGGTCCCTGCTCTTGAAGTCCATGCGACCGTAGATATCCACGGGATCCTGTCGCAGGATCTGCTCCACGAAGCTGGCCCGCTCGAAAAACGCGTTCCAGTCGAAGGCATCGAGGAAGCGAACGCTGGTGATGGCGTTGGCGATCGATATCTGGTCGGTGGCCTGTTCGTGCTGCTGGGAGTAGACGACCGATTCGAGATCTATGCCCGACGCCGAGAGCTGGCCGGCGATCCACTCGTTGACCCTCTCGATTCCCGCTTCCTGACCCTGGAGCCGCTGCGAGAACTGCATCAAGAACGCCGGATCCGGGTCTTTGCGCTCGCGGTCCAGCTGGGCGACTAGGTGCGGGATCTCGTCGGGTGACTCCTGAACGGCCGCTACGAGACGATTGGCCCAGTCGTCGGCCGCGTACTCGTTCTCCTGAGAGGTGACCACGCGGCTGGCTATTCTGCGGACGTTCTCGATGAGCGCGATGCGCAGCATGATGGGCACCGCCCAGCACTCACCGATGGTCAGCGGAGACATGTCCTGCAGCCCGTCCACGAAATGCAGCAGGTAGTCCTCATCCAAGCGCGCGTCGGTGTGGGCGACCAGGGCAACGAGTGGCTGATACACACGCGGGAAGCCCGCGTACTCTCCTGCCACGAGATGCGGCAGCTCCACGCCGTAGTCCGCGGGCAGGTCCTCGCGTACGGCCCGAATCTGCTCTTCGACGAGGTAGTAGTTGTCGAGCAGCCACTCAACGGCCGGAGAGACCGCCCGCCTGGTGCGAGCATGAATGGCCAGACGAGAGTTGAAGTCGGCGAGCTGCCTGGCCGCAGTGTCGAGTAGAGGCAGCAATGGCGTGCCGCGAAGCGGTTCCGACGACCACTTCTGCGCGAGCGCTATCTCGCGTGCACGCTCGGTCAGTCGCTCCGGGCCGAGCAGTTCCGCGCGAAACGGAGCGGCGCCACGAACGCCGCTGTCCTGTGAAGATGTGAGGGATTTCCAGTCCGAAGCGACCAACGCCCATGCCCCTCGAACGACCGCAACATCCGACACGTCGCCAGTTGGTCGGTCTCTTGCTACGTACCAACTCGGCCTATTGTGCCATGTTCCGGACCCACGGTGGGTCGCCACGCGTGGACGTACGGATACCCACCGGGGTATACTGCTACGAGAACGAGAGACGCGGGAGCTGCGGTGTCGAAGACAAGAGTCACGATTGTAGCGGTCGTCGCGGTGCTGGCGGCCATCCTCGGGGGCGTGCTGGTGGCCTCCAGTGGAGGTCAGGCGTCCGGTGGCGGAGATATCGGCAACGCGCAGCTGTCGAAGTTGCAGAACGAAGGCGCGCGTATCATAGACGTGCGCACGGTCGGCGAGTTCGAGGCAGGGCACATCCCCGGCGCCGAGAACGTGCCTATCGACCAGCTGACCTCCGTGGCGACGACCTGGGA
>JBBILP010000055.1:0-7574 GCA_037444885.1 Actinomycetota bacterium
CACCATCGGGTAAACGCACTCCTCGGGGGCGACTCGGCAGTCCACGATCGCCGGACCGTCGTGATCGAACGCCTCCTTGAGCACCGCGTCCACGTCCTTCGGCTTCTCGACGCGCAGCCCCTTCCAGCCGTACGCGTCTGCCAGCTTGACGAGGTCGGGCACCTCGCGCGAGAGCACCGAGGCCGAGTACCGCTTGCCGTAGAACAGCTCCTGCCACTGCCGAACCATGCCCAGGTAGCCGTTGTTGAGCACGACCACCTTCACGGGCAGGTTGTTGAGCGCGGCTGTGGCCATCTCCTGGATGTTCATCTGGATCGAGCCGTCGCCCGCGATATCGATCACCAGCGCGTCCGGCCGACCGACCTGCGCGCCGATGGCGGCCGGTAGGCCGTACCCCATCGTGCCGAGTCCTCCCGACGACGCCCACGACCGCGGCTTGCGGACGTGGAAGAACTGGCATGCCCACATCTGGTTCTGCCCGACCTCGGTGGTCACGATCACGTCGCGATCGCGCGTGAGCGCGTCGATGCGCTCCACCACGTACTGCGGGAAGAGCACGCCCTTGTCGTTCTCGTGCCCATAGTGCAGCGGGAAGCGCTTGCGCCAATCGTCGATGACGCGCATCCACGCTTCCGTCCGCGGCTCGGCGCCGGCCTTGCGCAACTCGGCGATGAGCGCCTGGAGCACGTTGCCGGCGTCGCCCACGATGGGCACATCCACCGCCTTGTTCTTGCCGATCTCCGCCGGGTCGACATCGACGTGGATGACCTTCGCCTTCGACGCGAACGCCGAGAGCTTCCCGGTCACGCGATCGTCGAACCGCACGCCTATCGCGATCAGCAGGTCCGTCTCGGTCATCGCGTAGTTCGTGTACTTCGCGCCGTGCATGCCGGGCATGCCTATCCACAGATGGTGGTCCTCCGGGAAGGCGCCTTTGCCCATCATCGTCGTGGTGACCGGCAGCTGCATGAGCTCGGCGAGTTCCTTCAGGTCCTTCCACGCCCCCGCCGAGATGATCCCGCCGCCCACATACAGGATGGGCTTGCGAGCACGCTGGATGAGCGAGACCGCCTGCTTGATCTGCTTGGCGTGCCCGCGGAGGGTCGGCTTGTATCCGGGCAGGTTGACCGCTTCGGGCTTGACGTAGTCGAGCTCGCCCTTGCTCACGTCGACAGGAACGTCGATGAGCACCGGACCCGGCCTCCCGGACGTCGCGATGTGGAACGCCTCGTGCAAGACGTCCGGCACGTCAGCCGCGCTCTTGAGCAGGTAGTTGTGCTTGGTGATCGGCAGCGTGATGCCGGTGATATCCGACTCCTGGAACGCATCGGTGCCGATAACAGCGGTTGATACCTGCGCGGTGAAGACCACGAGCGGGATCGAGTCCATGTAGGCGTTGGCGATGCCGGTGACCGTGTTGGTCGCTCCGGGACCGCTTGTGACCAGTGCGACGCCCGGCTTGCCCGTCACGCGAGCGTAGCCGTCCGCGGCGTGCACCCCGCCCTGTTCGTGCCGAGGCAGGATCATCCGCACCGTCTTGCTGTCGTAGAGCGCATCGAAGATCGGCAACGCCACCCCACCCGGGTAGGCGAAGACGACCTCGACGCCCTCGGCCTCAAGCGTGCGCACGAGCGCTTCGGCGCCTGTGATCCTTTGCGTCATTCAACCACCGCCCCCATGTCCGCACTCGATACCGATGCCGCGTAGCGCGCCAGGTAGCCCGTGAGCCGCTTCGGCTCGGGTGCCTGCCAGGCCCGCCTGCGCATCGCCATCCTCTCTTCGGTCAGTTCCAGCGTGATGCGACCCGCGTCCAAGTCGATCGTGATCTCGTCGCCTTCTTCCACGAACGCGATCGGCCCACCCTCGGCCGCCTCAGGACTCACGTGTCCGCAAGCCGGACCTTTCGTAGCTCCCGAGAAGCGCCCGTCGGTGACGAGCGCCACCGACGTGGAAAGCCCCATCCCCGAGATCGCGGATGTCGGCGTCAACATCTCGCGCATGCCGGGACCGCCCTTCGGCCCCTCGTAGCGGATGACGACGACATCGCCGGCAGCGATCCGCCCACCGAGGATCGCGTCCACCGCTGCCTCCTCGGAGTCGAAGACCCGGGCCGGGCCGGTATGCCGACGCATCTCGGCGGGTACGGCTGACTGCTTGACGACGCAGCCTCGTGGCGCGAGGTTGCCCTTCAGAACGCGCAGACCGCCCTCAGGGTAGTAGGGATCGTCGATCGGTCGGATGACCGCGGTGTCGCGGTTCGCCGCCGCATCCACGATCTGGCCCATCTTCTGCCCGCTCACCGTGATGGCTTTGCGGTCCACGAGGCCCTTTCGGTCCAGCTCCTTCATGATCGCCGGAACGCCGCCTGCCCAGTACAAGTCCTCCATGTGGTATTCGCTCGCCGGAGAGATACGGCACAGGTTGGGGGTCTTCGCGCTGACCTCGATCCAGTCGTCGAGCGTGATGTCGTTGCCCGCCTCGTGTGCGATCGCGGTCAGATGCAGCACGGTGTTGCTGGAGCCGCCGAACGCCATGTCCAGCGTCATCGCGTTGCGGATCGCCTGCTTCGTCATGATCTTCCGAGCGGTGACGCCGCGCTTCAGCAAATCCATGACGGCGCCCCCGGCCCGCTTGGCCAGCCTGATGCGCTCCGAGTACACGGCCGGGATGGTGCCGTTGCCGGGCAGGCCCATGCCGATCGCTTCCGTCAGGCAGTTCATCGAGTTGGCGGTGAAGAGCCCGGCGCAGCTGCCGCATGTCGGGCACGCCGCATCCTCCAGCTCGGCCAGCTCGGACTCGGTCACCGTGCCGCCCTTGACCTGGCCCACGGCGGTGAATACGGTGTCCAGATCGACCGCTCTCCCCTTCCACCTGCCCGCCAACATCGGACCTCCCGCGACGATGACCGTCGGGATGTCCAGGCGCGCGGCGGCCATCAGCATGCCCGGGATGATCTTGTCGCAGTTCGGGATCATCACCATGGCGTCGAACGCGTGAGCCTGCACAGTGAGTTCGACGGAGTCCGCGATGACCTCTCGGCTGGGCAGGGAATAGCGCATGCCCGAGTGGTTCATGGCGATTCCGTCGCAAACGCCGATGGTGGAGAACTCGAGCGGGGTGCCTCCAGCCACTCGGATGCCCGCGGACACGGCCTCGGCGATCTTGTCGAGCATCAGGTGGCCCGGGATCACGTCGTTGACCGAGTTGACGACAGCGACCAAGGGACGGGATATCTCCTCGTCCGTCAGGCCGTTGGCCTTCAGCAGGCTCCGATGCGGGGACTTCGTCAGCCCTCGCTTCATCCGCTCGCTTCGCAGATCCATCCTCAACCTCCTCGAAGGTCGGTCCGTCTGCGCCGCACGAGCGCGGATAGCCGGCTGGGCCGGAGATGGGGCGCGGGGTGCGATAAACACGATACCGCGGAGAGCGTGCGCAGCTCCGCCCCCCATCGGGGACGAGAGCCACACTGGCTTGCTCCCGCGGTACCACCCCACTTGACGACGCCGCTACCTGCACAAACGGCGTGCGCCCACTCGTGCGGCAGGTAACGGATGCCACCGACCCGACCTACTTGGCACGACTCGCCGGGGAGGTCTTCCGCCGACTTCGGTCGCCCGTTCGTCCGGGTGGCTCAGGGGCCAGATTCGAAGCGTCCCGCGCCGGGCTTCCACCGCCACCCAGCTCTCTATTGCGAGGATTGGCCTCTACTACTCCCCTTCACAGCCACTATCTCTGTGTGAAAGTCAGGCCAGTATACGCCGGGTCTCCGAGCAGGACAAGGCTAGCATTCTTGTGGGTTGGATCCCGTTCGCAGTCTAGCCGACAGGTCGTGTCTCCCTGCACTTCGGGTAGTTCGGGCACCCGTAGAACTGCCTCCCGGCCTGCTCGCCCTTGGACGCTGTCCGAAGCACCATCGGCACACCGCACTTGACGCAGGTTGGAGGACTGTCGCCCAGACTCGCGGTCCCTGCTGCTGGCATCACGGTTGGCGTCGGCGCAGGCGTTGAGGTTCGTGAGAGGTGAGTCGCGAGCTTGAGGGCGAGATCGGCAGGGTTGTAGCTTGCAGCCGCCGAGATGCGCACCAGCGGAAGTCCTGCTGCGCTGAATACCCCGTCGACGAAGGCATCGCGCTCTTGGCGATCCGCTCGTGCATGGCTGGAGTCGTCAAGTTCGATGCCGACGAGCGGCTTCATGGACTGCGAGTCGCATAGCAGGAAGTCGACATGCTTCTGCGATATGCGCCCCCGTGCTCCCTGGTTCTCATTCGGCCTTGCCACGAAGAAGATGTCAGCGAGGTTCACCTTGGGACAGATGTGGGCCTGTGTGCCCACAGCGGCGCTTAGTGCCCGATAGAAGGACAACTCAGCGGCAGACAGGAAGTCGTCACGCTTGCGATACGGCAGTGATTCCTCAGAGGGAGCGGCTTCAGTTCCAATCCCGAAGAGCCGTAAGACCGACCCCAGACAACCGGGATTCTGGTTCGCATCCGTTCCCATGCAGCCTCCTCAATCGCTGTGGCGGTGTTCCAAGACCTTGGAGATGAGCGGCAACACGAAGCGTTGTCCGGTCGATCTCAGGGCGTGCAGGCAGGTACGCTATGCCTCTTCGAACCCCTGCTGCTCGAACTTGAGCGTCCGCGCGTTCTCGGAGACAGTGCGCACTATGTTCTCTGGCACACCCTCGGGAATGTCAGCCGATATCTCGAGCTGCACGGTGACCTTCGCCCCCGGCAGCGCCTGCAAATGCCCCACGACCTCTTGAGCGATCTGCCCCGCGTCCCGTCCGAGCCGCTCAGAATCGACCGTCACAACACCGAAGAAGCGCCTCGGAAGGTACTCACCTGGAGGCGTAGGTCCTGGCGTCTCGGGAGAGTCCGGTTCAGGTCCTGATCCGGGCGAGGGCAACACAGGCGTCGAAACCGGCTCCACCTCCACCGCATGCTCCGGGTGGACGACTAGGCCGGTCGAGTGCACGCTCGTCATCTCTCCACACTTCAGACCCTGGTAGCGGTCGCTCGCTTCGTCGTACGCGTCCGCGTACGCGAACGTGTCTTGCTGCCAGGCGGTATCCATGATGCCCGACTGGATCGCTCCGCTCAGAACGCCCACGTCCTTGAGCCGCGGCAGGTACAGATACTGAGCGAACAGCTCCCACAGCTGTTTCACGCTGATGTGACCTGCGCCTGATGGCCACAGCGGGATCCTGTCCATCTCGTGCCTCAGCAGCACGCCCGCCCACTCGCTCAGCAGCTGCTCTTCGTGCTTAAGCTTGCGGGCGACTCGCTCAGGCAGCTGGCCCTGCGCAGCCGCCTTGACCTGACGCCACTCGGTCCCGCCCTGGGGGTCGGGCTGTGATGGGACGACCACCCACTGGAACGTCTCGTGGACACGATGCTGCGCGGCCTCTTTCGCCTGCTGCAGCTTGCTGATCGCCTGGCTGCTTTGGAATGCATCGAGGTTCAGTGCGCCGGAGTCACGCACGATCGACTCCCACGCCATAGTGAGGCGCACGGCCGAGTCCAGCGCATCGAGGGCCGTTCGGTCTGGAGCGAGGAACACGACCATGTTGCGGAACCGACGCGGCGCAGAACCCTTGCTCTCTAGCATCTCCTGCGCGCGCTTCGTGGCCTCCGAGAGCTGTACTTTGGGCGAATGCGGGTAGCGAGGTCCGAGCACCACGAGCCGGACCTCGTCCTCGTCGGGCACGTCGCCGGGCGAATCCGGTGCCACGTGCACCGCGCAGAAGTCGGAACGCTGCGCGCACTCCGCACGCACGAGCTTCACCATTTCGGCGTGCACGTCTGCCTCCGGCAGCTGCTCGGCACGCTCCTGCGCCAGGCGGGTGACGCTTGGCTGCGTGGCGAACCAGTAGCGCGATCCGTCCGTGTATAGGTGCGTCGCTTTGTCCGATAGATGCCGCAGCGCATCGCCGAAGACGGCGGGAGTCTCCCCGGGCTGCGTGCAGCCCAGCTTGATCCGCTTGTCCTCGAGTCCGGGATGCGTCGTTCCCGCAGTGGGGGCTGATCCCATGTACACCGTACGGGCGACCCGGCGTGTCGCCGAGTACCGGCCGAGGTTCGGATTCTCCTTGTCGAGGGCCACGGGCAGCGAGGTCGGTCCGTCGATGTCCCGCTCGATCACCGGCTTCCAGGTGTCGTCCACGTACCGCGTGAGCTCGAAGCGCACGCCCGAGTCGTCGATCGGAATTGTGCCCGGCAGCACCAGCAAGCCAGCGTCCTCACGCACCCACAACGCATGAATGACCGCCGCCATGAGGCGAAGCACGCCCCGCGTCCGCTGAAAACGTTCGAGCGTCGACCAGTCCGAGTACAGGCGCTGGAAGACCTCCGGGTGGATTGGGTAGGCGGCCTCCAACCTGCGGCGATACTCCGCCTCGCGGCATTCACTCGGAAAGTCACCGGCCTGAGCGCGGTACAGGTTCATGAACGCGTCTATGACCGCGTCACGCGCTGCGAATGCATCAGGGTCGGACATCTCCTCGAAGAGCCGGCGACGGACGATCTCATAGGCCTCGGCGGCGCTCGCAGGCTGCCACTGCGCGGCGACACGTTCGACGACGTTCTTAAGACGCCGAAGGGCCTCGACGCCGCCTTCGCCGCCGACTTCGATGGCACTCGAATCCCCGGCAGCGCCCTCCACCACTCGCACCTTGTCACTTGCGGGGATGCTGACAACCAGGAGTGCGCCCGGAACGGCGGCTACGGCCTCCGTGAGCGCCTGCGCGAAGGTGAAGTGCGTGTCGAAGGTGCCAGCGGGAAGCTCGCTGTTCGCGTAGAGCTGACGCGCGTATGCCACCCACTCATCGATGAGCACCATGCAGGGCGCGTGAGCGCGCAGGACGTCGTTGAGCTTCATGCCCGGGTTGGTGCCCGTACGATCGGCCTCGGCAACCATCGCATACCCGTCCACGCCGCCGAGCTGCCAGGCCATCTCACCCCAGAGCGTCCGGACCTCCGTCCCGTCGGCCTTCACGTCCGGCTGTCCCGGCGAGATCGCGGTACCCACGAGCACGGCACGGTTCACAGTGGGTACCCCAGAGACCCCTGAGTCCTTGAGAACCGCGTCGACGCCTAGAAGCGTCGCCGGTTCTATCCCCGATACCAAGTGGTAAAGCGCGAGCAGTGAGTGCGTCTTACCTCCACCGAAGTTCGTCTGCAGCTCGATGACCGGATCACCACCGGCGTCCGCAAGCCGCCTTAGCGCGCGTACCAGCAACGCGCGGAGGCCGTCGGTCATGTAGGTCCGGCGGAAGAACTCCCGCGGCTCACGATACTCGTCGCTGCCCTCACCGCGGTGTACCTGGCCAAGGTCAGCGGCGAACTCGGCGGTCTGATAGCGGCCGGTGCTCACGTCGGTGTGGGGCTTGATCACCATGCGCCATGACTTGAGGCCCGCCATGGGCATGCCTTCTAGCGCCGTCTGAGCCGCGCGCTGCGTCTCCTTCTTCGCCGATTCCGCGAAGCGCACTCGCAGAATCTCCTGCTTCATGTGGTCCGCCTCGACCGCCTCCTGGGCCGAGACCGCCTGCAGAAGCCGGTGCACGCTGTCGAGCGC
>JBBILP010000056.1:0-7393 GCA_037444885.1 Actinomycetota bacterium
GCCGTCCCTCGCCGCTACGACCTTCAGCGCGCAGCCGGCATCCAGCCAGCTCACAAGGCCGGGGATGAAGCCCTCGGCGATGTGTTGGGCGACAACCACAGGAACGGGCAGTGCGGCGGGCAGGCCGCCGAGCACGGACATCAGGGCGGACGGCCCCCCGGTTGAGGAGGCCACCGCGACCAAGCGCTTGCCGCCAGGCGAGACGGGGCGGGCGGCGGGAGCGGTCGGCTCGACCTCGCCGGGGCGTCTGCCCTTGACGTGCGTGATCACTCTGACCCGGGCGAGCACTTTGACCCGGCGTATGAAGTCCTTGCCGATGCGCTCTAAGTCGGCCCAGTCGCGCGGCTCCGGCTTCTTGATGACCTCCAGCGCGCCTGACCCGAGCGCATCGAAGGCGCGGCCGATACCCTCACCGTGCACCGAGGAGGACACGACGAGAATCGGGGTCGGCGTGAACGCCATGATCCGCTCGGTGGCCTCAAGCCCGTCCATCCTCGGCATGTGGATGTCCATGGTGATGAGATCGGGGCGCAGGCGCCCGACCATCTCCACGGCTTCCTCGCCGTCGCGCGCCGTGCCGACCACCTGAATCGCGGGGTCCGTGCTGAGTATCTGCGCCAGCATCTCACGGGCGACGAGGGAGTCGTCGACGATCAGTACTCTGATGGACTGAGTCGAGGCCGCTGGCGTCACTTCGGTCTCGCCCGCTACCTGATCAGTCGCTCTACGGTATCGAGCAACGTGTCCTGGTTGAAAACGGACTTGGTGATGTAGGCGTCCGCTCCCGCCTCAATCCCCTCCGCCTTCTCTTCTTCCCTTTCAAGCGAGGTCACGATGACGACGGGAATGACTTCGAGAAGCGGGTCGCTCTTGATGGCTTTCGTGAGCTCAAACCCCGTCATGTTCGGCATCTGCACGTCAGTCACGACGGCGTCGATCTGCAGGCCCTCGCGCAGCTTCGCTAGACCCATCGCGCCGTCCATGGCGACTTCGACTTCGTAGCCGGCTGCCTCGAAGATCGACCTTTCGAGTTCGCGAGTCGTAAACGAGTCCTCGCAGATCAGAATGCGCCGCGTCTTCCCGACCGTGTCCGTCTCGACGTCGACCGCCCGCGAGGCGACCGACCGCATCCTCGCCGCCTGCATCAGGTCGGGCACGTTGAGGATGGGCACGACCTCGCCAGCGCCGAGGACGGTGACTCCCGCCACGTTCTCCACCTTGCGGAGATGAGACCCCAGCGGTTTGATCACGATCTGCTGCTCGCCCAAGAAGGAGTCGACGACAAACCCCATGCGGTGACCGGAGAATCCTATGACAGCCACCGGGATCTTGACCCCCGCCGTTTCGGGCGTGGGAAGACCGAGAATGTCCGCGAGACGCACGAGCGGGATCGTCCGCCGTTGCCTGCGGATGACCTCCCGGCCCTCTACGCGGAGGACATCGGCGGAGTCCATCCGAAGCGTCTCCTCGATGGACGCGGTCGGCATCGCGAACGCTCGACCCCCGCACTTGAGCATCAGCGCTCGGATGATCGCAAGGGTCAGTGGGATCGTGAGTCGGAACGTCGTCCCGACGCCAAGTTCGCTTGTGACATCGAGGGACCCCTTGAGTTTCTCCACGATGAACTCGCGGACGACGTCCATACCGACGCCCCTGCCTGAGATCTCGGTGATGATGGCGCTGGTGGAGAACCCCGCTTCGAAGATGAGGTAGGTGGCTTCGCGATCGGACATCGCGTGGGTTTCCGCTTCGGTCAGGTAGCCCTTCCTCACGGCCGCCTGCCTGACTTTGTCGGGATCGATGCCCGCTCCGTCATCGGAGATCTCGATGACGATGCGATCCCCTTCTTGCCGAGCGGAGATCTTGATGCTGCCCTTAGGCGGCTTGCCGGCCGCTCGGCGAACATCCTGGGCTTCGATACCGTGGTCGACCGCATTGCGAAGGATGTGGATCAGGGGATCGTTGATCTCCTCCAGCACCTTCTTGTCCAGTTCGGTGTCGCCTCCCTCGATGGACAGCTCGACGTCCTTTCGGTAGTCGTGCGCCAGGTCGCGCATGGCTCGCGGGAAGGAGTTCAACACGGTGCTCACTGGCAGCATACGCAACCGCATGCCGTGGTCCTGCAGGTCCGCGACCACCGCGGACGACCGCGAGACGTCGTCCGCGTAATCCTTCACGAAATGCCCGAGGGTGCGGCGGCGCTCGGCCAGCAACCCGTCCAGCACGTCCACGTCGTCCATCACGACTTCCGCGATCGAGCTGTCCTCCATGCCGAGAGCCGAGAGCGCCGACTTGACGCGGATCCAGGCTTGCCAGATCTCCCCCAGGTCGGACGCGAGCGCGCGCAGCTCGTGCGCCTTCTGATCCGCCTTTATCTGTCCGATGACGACTTCGCTCACGAGGTTGAGCAGAGTGTCCACCTGCTCGGTCCGCACTCGAACCGTCGGCTGAGTCTTCGTGCCGAGCTTCGTGCTCGCCTGACGGGCGGCGACGTCAGTGTCCTCCGTTTGGGACGCTTCCCCCGGGCCGGACACGTCCTCGGCGTCCGAAGGGGCGCCCGCCAGGCCGTCTCCGCGGTCCGGTGTCTCCTCGGCCGCGCCGGGTTCGGCGCCGCCTTCATTCCCGGGGCTCTCGTCCGCGGTGGGTCCTTCGCCGATCACGTCAGCCAATCGGCCTAGCAGAGCGGCCACATCAAGGTCCCCGGTCGTCTCTTTCCCAGCGTGCTCCGAGAGAAAGACGATCGCGTCCAGTGCCTCGAAGAAGACGTCGGACATCCGCGGCTCGTAGCGCATCTCGCCATCGCGGATTTTCACCATGAGGTCTTCCAGGCGGTGGGCCACGTCGGATATCTCGATCAGGCCGACCATCCGAGAACTGCCCTTAAGTGTGTGGGCGTCGCGGAGCATCTGGTCGATGAGTTCGCGGTTCTCAGGCTCCTGTTCGAGGGTTATGACGCCTTCGTTCAGCCGCTGGAGGTACTCTCCAGCTTCTTCCTGGAACTTGCCTATGAAAGCCGACCGGTCGAACTCGGCCATGCGGATGCTCCTCTAAGCGATCGGGCGTCGTGCTAGTCGACCAGCTGAAACGCCCCTCCGACCTGGCTGGATTCGGATGCGATGGAAGACAGCTGCTGCGCGGATGCGGCGACCTGTCGGCTGCCGCTGGCGGTCTGCTGCGCGACCGAGGCGACCTCACGCATCGCTCTCACGACCTGATCGGTCGCGCTTCGCTGTTGTTGGGTGGCCGCCGATATCTCCTTGGCGGCAACGGTCGTCTGTTCGACCATCTCAAGAATCTGATCGAAGCTGTCGCCGGTGACGTGGGCGAGATCGACGCCGCCCTGCACCTGTTTGAGTTCCTGTTCGGTGGCGATGACCAGATCGTTTGCGGCCGCTTGGATCTCGGTCATGATCTGGGATATCTCGCCGGTGGACGCAACGACCGACTCGGCAAGCTTGCGAATCTCGATGGCGACCACGGAGAAGCCCTTGCCCGCCTCGCCCGCGCGGGCCGCCTCTATCGCCGCGTTGAGCGCGAGTATCTTCGTTTGGTCCGCGATGCTGTTGATGATCGACAGCACCTGGCCGATCTGCTGACTGCGCTCGCCCAAGGACAGGATCTTGTTGGCCGAGGACTGCGAGCGGCTCTTGATCTGCTCCATCGCGGTGAGTGTGTTGAGCACGGCCTGCTGTCCGGACTCGGCGTTGCCGAGCGATGCCTCGGCCATCTGAACGACCTGATCGGCGTTGTCCGCGATCTGTCGGTACGTGGCTGCCAGCTCCTCCATCGTCGCGGTAGTCTCGCTGATGGAGGCCGCCTGCTGCGACGACCCCGACGCCTGCTGCTCGGCAGCCGCGAGTATCTCGGACGAAGACTGCGCCAGCCGCTTCGAGGACTCCTGGGTCTGCTTGATCAGGTACACGATCAGGTCAAGCATCTGGTTGTACGAGCGGGCCAGCGTGCCGAATTCGTCTTGCGACGACACCTCGACCTTCATGCCGACCTCTCCCTGGCACGCGGCCTTCACGCTCATCACCACTTTGTCCAAAGGAGCCATGAACCGGGCGCCGATCCACAGGAAGCCGACGACCCAGCTTGTCCCCAGGAGCACGAACGTGCTGCCGATCAGCGCCATGTGGCGCGTGAAGCTCGGTCCGCTCAGGAGCTCGTCGTGGAACAGCGACCACACCACCGTCAGCTGGATGATGTTCAGCACGAAGAACATTCCGATGTTGGCCAGCGTGTACTTGTAGAGGAACCGGCCACGAACCGCGTCTATCAGTCGAGTAAACATATGGCACTCCCGCTAGCTACGCTCGCCGATAGGCTCGAGCACTCTGTCGAGGTTGAGCAAACCGACCAACCTGCCTCCGTCGAAGATGTGACCTGATATGTATTCGGCATGCTGCCTGCCGATCGTCGCAACGGGAGCCTCGATAGAATCGCGCTCGGCCTCCACGATGTCCCCGGCCTCATCGACCACCAGCGCCGTTATCGCGGTCCCGTTCTGCACGAGTATAAGCGGATGCTCGGGAGTGATGGCCGAGTTCCCGGCCACGCCCATGAGCATCGCGGGGTCGGTGACGGAGACGATCTCTCCTCGCACGTTGACGACGCCCAGGATGTGGCGAGGGACGCACGGAAGCGGGGTGATGGTGTACTCCTGCAGTATCTCGCGCACACCCTCGATGTCGGTGCCGTACCATTCGTCACCCAGCCTGAACAGCAGCACGCTCATCATCTCGCGCGCGCTGTATTCCTCGGCCTCCGTCGCCAGGGATTCCGCGCGCTTGCGGAGGATGTCGACGTCCTGAGACCGCAACCGAGCGTCCTCGCCCGCAAGGCTCATGCGCCCTCACCACCCTCAGCGATGTCGATGACCTCGGCCGGAATCAGTGTGTCGGCGTTGAGGATGAAGACGAGTCCGTCATCAAGCCTGCACACTCCGAGCATGCGGTCCGCCAGCGCGTGCATGCGCGACGGGGGCTGCAGACAGTCATCCGGGACGCTGACCACATCCTCTACCTCGTCCACGACCAGGGCCACAAGCAGCCCTCTCGCGCGGCAGAAGATCATCGGAGTCTGCAGCGTGAAGGGATGCGCCTCGATTCCTAGGAGCAGGCGCGCGTCCAGCGCGGGCACAACTCGCCCGCGAAGATCGATCATTCCCAGCATCGCGGCGGAGGGATCGGGGACCTCGGTGAAGGCGACGATCTGCTGGATCTCCTGCACCTTCTCTATCGGAAGCGCCCATCTCTGGTCCGCCAGTCGGAAGATGACCGCCCGTCCGATGGAGGCGACCGCCGCGGAGACGGCTTCCGCCCTGTCTTCCTCGGAGGGCGGGCAGACTTCTCGGCCGGCGACTTCGTTCTCCGGGGGCGAGGGCGGGGACGCCTTCTTCTCGGATGTCGGCTGCTTCTTCCGGGGACTCATCGTGTCGCACGCACGCTATTCGCTGAACCGGAGCACTCGGTCGAGTTCCTGCACGGACACGCTCCCGTCCGCCACTCGGGCCAGCCCCGCGGCGAGCAGATTCCGCATTCCGGCCGCTTTGGCCGCGGCCTGCAGATCATCGACGGCTCCGGCCCTCGCCACAGCCGCGCGAAGGACCTCCGTGAACGGCAGGACTTCATAGATGCCGGTCACCCCTGCGAATCCGCTCTTGCCGCACGCATCGCAACCGGCTCCCGAAGTGCTCCCCAGCCCCTTCGGGGCACCGGGAATCCTCTGCGCGAGCTGGTCGGGCATCTCTACGCTGCAGGATGGGCAGTTGGTTCGCACGACTCGCTGGCCCACCCCGAGGGTGAGCGCCGAGGCCAGGCTGTTCGGCTCCGCGCCGAGATCGAGCATCCGACGCACGCCCGAAGCGATATCGCCGGAGGCGAAAGTCGCTATCACTAGCTTGCCGAGGCCCGCCGCCTCGATCGCCAGGTGTATCTCGGCGACGGACTCAAGCCCGTCAATCGCCAACACGTCGGTGTCCTGGCGCATTCCCGCCGCGAAGTACGACGCGGCGCCCACGGGCGAGCCCGGATTCACGAGCACCTGTGCGACCGCGGGTATCTCGTACTCGACGGATCGCTCGACCGAGTAGACAGTCTTTCCCGCAGCCGCCGCATGTGCCAGCAGCGCGTAGTATGTCGAGCTTCGTCCGCCCGCCACCGGGGCGCATACGAGCAACAACCCGCGGCCTCTTTCCACCATCGCGTGAAGGGCGCGTGTCTCGGCGTCGGAAACGCCGAGCTCGGGCAGGGTTCGCGGCTCGGGACGAAGCGGAGATATCGACACAACCAGGCGCTGTCCCGCCACTGTGGGCACGGAGGAAACGGTCAGGACGACGTCACGGTCCGCGATGCGCTTGCGCATTCGGCCGAGAGCGGGAAGATTCGCGGGTACCGCTCCCAGTCGAGCGTATGCCTTGAACCCGTCAACCAGGGACGCTTGCATCGAGATCGGTGCGCTCGCGATGTTCTCCAAGCGACCGCGCACTCGAAACACGAGGAAGAAGTCTTCCTTGTAGGGCAGCAGTTGGATCCGAGAGGCGCCGCGTTCCACCGCGGATTCCAGTATCTCCGAGACAAGCGTCGCCACACGCGCGGAATCGGCTACCGCCAGCACGTCTAGATCGATCGCGGGGGGACCTCCCGCGCCTCCAGGCAAGACCGGTTCCTCGCGCACGGGGACCGGCATCGAGACCGCGAACGACGGCCTCGTGTCGGGCGTCGCGACAGCACCGACCTCGGCTACGACCGGCGCCTCGTCAGGCTCCGGGACTTCCTCGGGTTCGGTCGCCTCGGCGACGACGTCGGTCGGCTCGGCCTCCGGCGTGGCCTCCGATAAGGGCACGGCACCGCCATCCTCGGTGACCTCGAACAGGTCGGCGGCGGAGAACGCTATCTCCTCTTCGCCGGCGAGATCGCCTTCGGTGACCTCCACTATCTGCGGCGCCTCGATGACGATCGGCACCTCGTGCTCGGGTTCGGGTTCGAGTTCGGGTTCCGGTGCAGAAGTGGCCACTTCCTCCGTCGGCTCGACGCCGCCCTCGGCTATCTCCTCGGTCACCTCGCCGTAGTACTGGATGATTCCCTCGAGGATGGACGCCGAGTCCGCGAGCACCGGCTCGACCTCGAGCCCGATGTGGCGCGCGACCTCGTCGAGATCGAAGACGTCGTACGGATCGCCGACCGCCACGGTCAGCATGCCCTCGACCTCGAAGAGCGGCAGCACGCCGTGGGTACGCGCAAGTGCCACCGGCAGCAGCTCCAACGCCGCGGGCTCCGGCTCGTAGCTCTCGATATCGACCTGTGGAACGCCCATCTCGCCCTCTAGGACGCCGCGTAGGTCCGCCGCCGAGACCAATCCGCGCTCGGCCAGCACTTTCCCCACCGAACCG
>JBBILP010000057.1:0-7354 GCA_037444885.1 Actinomycetota bacterium
CGATTTCGTCCTCGTCGTCGTCCCCATCGCCCAGCGTCTGCGCGGCCGCACGCATCGAGAGCGAGATGCGACGACGCTCTACGTCGACGTCCATGACCTTGACCGAAACCTCGGCACCGACCGACGTGACCTGCTCGGGCGTCTCGACGTGGCCCTTCGCCATCTCCGAGATGTGCACCAGCCCCTCGACGCCATCGCCAAGTTCGACGAACGCGCCGAACGGCACCAGCTTCGTGACCTTGCCGCTGATGATCGCGCCCTCGGGGTACGACTTAACCAGCTGACGCCACGGATCCTCGGTGGTCTGCTTCAGTCCGAGCGAGATGCGCTCCCGGTCAAGGTCGACATCGAGAACCATGACCTCCACCTTGTCGCCGACCGCGACGACCTCCGACGGATGATTCACGTGGCTCCACGACAGTTCGGAGATGTGCACCAGGCCGTCGATGCCGCCGAGGTCCACGAAAGCGCCGAAGTCCACGATCGATGATACGGCACCCTGCAGTATCTGGCCCTTCTGCAACTTGCCGAGGATCTCTTGGCGCTCGTGCTTGCGGCCCTCTTCAAGGACGACCCGGCGAGAGAGCACCACGTTGTTGCGGTTTCGATCCATCTCAATCACTCGGCACTCAAGCCTCTCACCGAGGAAGGAACCGAGTTCCTTGACCCTGCGAAGGTCCACGAGGGACGCCGGCAGGAATCCGCGTAGACCGATGTCGAGGATGAGGCCACCCTTCACGACCTCGATCACCTCGCCCTCGACGGTCTCGCCGGAGGTGAACTTCTCCTCCACCCTAACCCAAGCACGCTCGTACTCGGCGCGCTTCTTCGAGAGGATGAGCCTGCCGTCCTTGTCCTCCTTCTGCAGGACAAGGGCTTCGATCTGGTCGCCGACGCCGACGACTTCAGCTGGATCGACGTCCTTGCGGATCGAGAGCTCGCGGGCGGGAATGACGCCTTCTGATTTGTAGCCTATGTCGAGTAGGACTTCGTCCCTCTCGACCTTCACGACGGTGCCACTGACCAGGTCTCCGTCGTCGAAATCCGTTATCGTGCCATCGATTAGCGCGTGCATCTCTTCTTCGGTGTACTCGCGCTCCTGGATGACCGCTCCGTTCTCTGTGTCGCTCATCGGGTTGGCCCCTTTCGTATCGGGGCCCCTTGCCTTCATGTACTTGTTCGTCGTCTGCTTTCCATACATGTTAGTAGGGGCCTACACTGCCTCGGCCGCCGCGTACTGCGCGAACAGCCGAATGCGAATCATACTATAGCGAGTCCCCGGCTTCCATAGGCGCACGGCAGTGGTTTCTGGGCACTACCGAGGGCGGATACACGCGACGCGAGGGGTGGCCACCCGGCAGCGGCCACCCCTCGCGAGTCACGCCAGGGTCGTCCTAGACGCCCTTCATGCCTACGAGAAGCTTCTTGGCGGCGCTGATCTTGGACGCCAGTCGCGCTGCGTTGGCCTTGACCTTGTTCACCTGGTTCGGGGAGTACCAGCGCTCGTCGCTCGTGGATGTGATCTTCTTGCGCACGGGCTTGTTGGCGATCGCCCGGCATTCGTTGTTGAGCCTGGAGGAGTCAACGAGCAGCGTAAGAAGTTTCGCCATGTCGCCGGGCTGCTCGAGTCCTGAGAGCAGAGCCTTCAGATCCTGAACGTACTTCATGTCCGAACCGTCAACGGACTGGTCTTTGAAGTTCACCGCGACCAACCCGGACGTCTTGCCGCGCTTCAGCATCTGGTTGCTCCACGTCCTGTTCGCGTTCATCGCGGATTCACACGCGGAAACGCAATCTCCCGCCTCGGTAAGAAGGCGTGTCTTGGCCCGCTCGATCACCGCGGTCGGCTTCTCCTCCCCTGGGTATCCGCGAAGGAAGACGCGCATGAGCTTCAGGTCGCGCTTGGCCTCGTCTCGCGAGACCCATACGGTGCCCTCGGCCGTCTGGCTCATGAGGAGTTCTTCCGCGTCGTCAAGCGCGGCCGAGACACCGACGGCACGGGGATAGCGCTCTGCCAGGGCGAAGTACGCCTCGAAGGCGTCCTCCGTGTTGCCGTCGCGACCAAGCGCCGAGGCATCGCTGATCAGCTTGTCCACACGAGTGAGTATGACCTCGGCCTCGTCCTCGGCCTTCGCCGCCAGATCGGCCGCCTGGCGGAACGCCGATGGCTTGAAGAAACCGCCCTCGGCGAAGCTGGCTTGGGCCTGCTCAATCGTGTCGGTGGCCTTCGCGTACTCGGCCACCTCGTCGGTATCCGGCTCTACGGCGAAGCCCGCCTTCTCGATGCTGGCCTTCGCCTCCCCGATGACCGTGTTCGCCGCAGCCTTGGCTTCCTTCACATTGTTGTTGTGCCGCACCAGCAGGCCGGTGGTAGCGGCGAGCGCGATGACGACACCGGCAGCAATGAGCAGCAGCTTCACATTCACGCGCTTCTTGGGCCGCTCCGGCGCGACGGCTGGCGCGTAGGGCAGCGCCTCTGGATAGATCACTTGTTCCGGCTGAGTCGGCGCCTGCTGCTCGGGCATCGCCGCAACCGGCGGCGGATGGCTGGGAAAGGCAGTCGGTTCCGGGACCGACGCCGGCTGACCGCCGACCGCGAACGACCCAGCGGAGTCGCCATAAGGATCCGCCGGCAGTTCTTGAGCACCAGCCTGCGAGTCCGCGGCAACGGTGGCGCCGCATTGCCCGCATGCGAGCTGACCTTCGGGAATGTTCGCTCCGCACTTGCGGCAGAACATGCAACCACCCCAATCCCTCTCATCCGAGATACCACGGCCGACGCGCCTAGCGGCGTCGATCCCGCGCCGGAAACGCCCCCGCGCTCCCTTGTCTCGGTCCTCCTCGCGGCTTCGCGCCGCGCCCTACGGCAATCGTAGTACCGTGGCAAGGTTGCCGCAAATCGCTCCCCTCTTGCCGAACGTCTCCGACCGAACCGCGAAGTCGTCCGCCGCAGACCGCCTACTTCGCGGCTGCCCAGTTGCGCCCCGAGCACACCTCGACTACCAGCGGTACTCGCAACTCGGCAACACTCGTCATCGCGTCCGCGACCATCTCGGAAAGGGAGCGGAGCTCGTCAGGAGGCGCCTCGAAGACGAGTTCGTCATGCACCTGCAACAGCAGGCGAGCCTCGCCGCCTTTCTCGCGCAGGCGGCGGTGGACCTCGATCATCGCAAGCTTCATGATGTCGGCGGCCGTGCCCTGCATGGGGTGGTTCATCGCGGTGCGTTCCCCGAAAGCGCGCAGGTTGTAGTTGGAGGAGCGGAGCTCCGGTATTCGCCTGCGCCTGCCGTAAAGAGTGCACGCGAAGCCATCGCGATGCGCCTCGGCGACCGTTCGGTCGAGGAACTCGCGCACGCCGGGATACGCGGCGAAATACCGATCGATCATCGCCTGCGCGTCAGCGCGTGCCACACCGAGCGAGTCCGCGAGCCCATGCGCGGATATGCCGTACACGATGCCGAAGTTCACCGCCTTGGCCCGACGGCGATACTCGGCCGTCACGCCATCCATCGGTACCCCGAACACGCGGGCGGCGGTCGCCGTGTGGAAGTCCGCGCCTGACGTGAATGCCTCGATCAGACCCCGGTCCTCGGAGAGATGCGCCAGTATGCGGAGCTCTATCTGGGAGTAGTCCGCCGAGACGATCACGTCCGCCTCGCGCGCCGGCACGAAAGCCGCGCGTATGCGTCGGCCGAGTTCCGTACGTACCGGTATGTTCTGCAGGTTCGGATTGGAGGAGGACAGCCGCCCGGTCGCCGCGACGGTCTGGTTGAACGTTGTGTGAAGCCTCCCGTCCTCGCCGAGGAGTCTCGGCAGGGCATCGATGTACGTCGACTTCAGCTTGGCCAGTTCCCGGTACTCGAGGACCTTGCCCGCGATCGGGTGCATCGGAGCGAGCGCGGTCAGTACCGACGAGTCGGTCGACAGCCCTGTCTTCGTGCGTTTGCCCGCCGGCAGGCCGAGCTTGTCGAAAAGCACCTCGGCAAGCTGCTTCGGGGAATCGATGTTGAACGCGACTCCCGCCAGCTCGTGGGTGGCATGCGTAAGCTCCTGGATGCGGCCGCCCACCTCTTCCGAGAGCACCGACAGAGACGCCGAGTCCAAGCCGACGCCAGTCTCCTCCATTCCGATGAGCACGGGCACCAGGGGCATCTCGATGTCCCGGAAGACCCTCGCCGATTCGCCGTCCGTATCCAGGCGCCGTCCCAGTTCGATGGCGAGTGCGGCGCACGCGCGGGCCTCCGAAGCCACTCGCGGCGCGTCAGGTGACGGCTCGGGAATCGGCGAAGACAAGTAGTCCGCCGAGAGACTCCCTACCGAGTACGACGAACGATTGGACTCGAGCAGATACGCCGCGATGCCGCAGTCGAACAGCCTGCTGGGCTCGACGCCCGGTGACTCCACGTCCCGCGAATGCGAGCGTGACTCGGCGTTCCTCATGAACGCCCGGAGCAGCGACTTCACGTCCTCCGCCGATACGGAGCCCTGCTCCAGCAGGCGCGCGAACGCCCGATCCGCGTCCTGCTCGCGAAAGAGGAGTACATCGTCCGATCCCGCCACCGCGAGGTCGCGCCGATCCGCGAACAGGGATTCCCCGGCGCCGTCGTCGTACGCGACGCCGAGGACGGTCGCCTCGCCGCGAAGCCAGCCGTCGAGGCGCGCCCACGCGTCCGCGCCCTCGAGCGGCCCGCGTGGCGTGACCGTCGCGCGCTCTGCGACTGTCTCTTCGTGACGTCGCTCGGCGGGAGCTGAGACCCGCACTGTGCGCAGCAGCCGCTCCAACAGCGATGTGAACCGCAGCTCGGCCAGCGCCCTCGCCGCCCTGGCTTGATCGAACCGCCCCCAGCGCACTTCGCCGATGTCCAGCTCAAGCGGCACGTCGCATCGGATCGTAGCCACGGTTCGGCTTGCCCTAGCCGCGTCGGCGTGTTCCCTGAGGTTCTCGCCGAGCTTGCCCGGCACGTCGTCGGCGTGTGCGAGCACTTCATCCAGCGTGCCGTACCGCGAGAGCAGCTTCGCCGCCGTCTTCTCGCCGATGCCTGCCACGCCTGGGATGTTATCGCTGGTATCCCCTTTCAGTCCGAGGAAGTCGGCCACCTGGGCCGGCGCGATACCGTACCGCTCGGCGACCTCGGCGGGACCGTAGATGACGATGTCGGTCACGCCCTTCTTGGTCGAGACCACCCTGACGCTGTCGTTCACCAGCTGGAACGCGTCACGGTCGCCCGTGACGAGCATCACCTCGAACCCTTCGGAGGCGCCTCGCACCGCAAGGGTCCCCAGGATGTCGTCGGCCTCCCAGCCCTGCACCTCTACCACGGGAACGGAAAGCTCGCCGAGCACCTCTTTGACCATGGGGAACTGGGCTTTCAGGGCTTCGGGAGTCGGGGCGCGGTGGACCTTGTACTGCTCCAGCGCCTCGATGCGGAAAGCGGGCTTGCCGCAATCGAATGCGACGACCACCCCGTCGGGGCTCAGCTCCTGGACGAACTTCAGCAGCATCGACACGAAGCCGAACACGGCGTTTGTCGGCCGACCGTCGGGGGCTGTCATCGTCTCGGGCAAAGCGTGGAAGGCCCGGTGCATCAGGCTGTTGCCGTCGACGACCGCCAAGAGACGCCCACTCATGGGCACATTCTACCTGAGCGAGTTGGCGCACCAACGGCCGTCCGGCAAGGGAGTGGATTCCGCGATGGGGTTCTTCAACTGGGCAGCGCCGGCGTTCGGCTGGCTCGCTGACAGATGGTCGACGGACGACCTACGGGAGATCGCCGACTGGCTCCGCCCGTACGTGGGCGCGGGCGGCCGACTGCTCGACGTCGGAGGGGGCACCGGCGCTCTAGCCCGCAGGCTCCACGAGGCCCTCGGTGCCGATGTGACCGTGCTCGACCCGACCCCGCAGATGCTCGCCTACGTTCCGTCCGAGGGCCCGGTTCGCGCGGTCCTCGGCTCGGCGGAGGACATCCCGTTCGAGAACTCGTCGTTCGACGCGATCATCGTGACCGACGCCTTCCACCACTTCGCCGATCAGCGAAAGGCCGCCGCCGAGTTCGCCCGTGTGGTTCGGCCGGAGGGTGGCGTCATCGTGCTCGAACTGGACCCGTCAGGCATCGTCATGCGGACCATCGTCGCTATCGAGCGTCTGCTCGGAGAACCCGGCACCTTCATGACGCCCGCCCAGATGTGCGTGTTCATGGCCGCGATGGGAATCCTCGGCGACTGCGAGAAGCTGCGCGGCCCTGGGTACCGCTTCGTCGGATCGACCGCACCACAAGAGAGCCAGCACCTCACGGACCAGGGCGGTCAGCCGCCGACCTCAACCCCGCCAGAGATAGCCGACGTTCCTGACCGTCTCGAGTCGCTGCGATAGTTCGGGGCCGAGCTTGGCACGCACTCGACGCACGTGCACGTCCACGGTGCGTGAACCGCCGAAGTAGTCCGGTCCCCACACTCGGCTGAGCAGCACCTCACGGCTGTACACGCGGTCGGGATGAGTCACAAGGTAGGCGAAGAGCGCGTACTCCAGATAGGTGAAGTCGATCGGCACCCCGCCGATATGAGCCTGGTAAGTCGCGAGATTGACCGTCAGATCGTCGACTCTCACAAGCTCGTCTGAGGTGACTTCCTCCCCAGGCCACACGAGAGAGCGAACTCGGGCGGCGACCTCGTCGGAAGACCCGCCGCGCACGAAGAAGTCACTCTCCACGCGTACGGGCATTCGCAGGCCCGCGAGCCCGTCTGACTCGACGACCAGCAATAGGTGTACGTCCAGTCCTTCGCCCGCCGCCTCCTCGATCTCGCGCACGACTCCCGCCGCGTCGTGCCCCCCGTCGGCGATGACGAGGTCCAATTCCTGTTCCCTGAGGCAAGCGCTCATCTCGCTGTGGCGGCAGCGCTCCGCAAGCACGTCCAGACCCGCCACCGACTTAGCGATCCACGCCTGGGTGTGCGCGTCGTCCGAGACTATAAGCGCGCGTTTCATGTGCACGATTCTAGCTCCCGCGAGCCGCGTTCTCGAAAGGAAAGCGCCGGACACTCGGTGTCCGGCGCCTTTGCCGTGTCGCCACAACCGAGCCCGTCGGCTCGACGTTTCTTCCCTCAGAGCACCGACAGGTACTTGTTGAGCTCCCACTCGGTGACCTGCGTACGGTACTCGTCCCACTCGGCGCGCTTGTTGGCCACGAAGAACTCGTGGATATGCTCGCCTAGGATCTCGCGCATCAGCTCGGACTGCTCGAAGAGCTCGATGGCCTCTCCGAGACTGCCCGGCAGCGTCTTGATGTCGGCCTCGTCGAGTTCCTGCTGCGACATGTCGAAGATGTTGTTCATCGCCTCGGGCATCAAGGGCAACTCG
>JBBILP010000058.1:0-7320 GCA_037444885.1 Actinomycetota bacterium
TTATCGCCCTAAGAGCGCTCGGGATAGAGATAACTCCCCTGCTCACAGCGCTAGGCGTGGGAGGTCTCGCCGTCGCGCTCGCGCTGCAGGACACGCTCGGCAACCTGTTCGCCGGGCTGCAGATCATCGCCTCGAAGCAGATTCGCCCCGGCGACTTCATCCGCCTCCAGACCGGCGAGGAGGGCTGGGTCGAGGACGTCACGTGGCGCATCACCACCATGCGCCAGATCAGCAACGACCTCGTCATCATCCCCAACTCGATGCTCGCGTCCTCACTCATCACCAACTTCACCAAGGCCGACCAGGAGCACTCGGTGAAGGTGCCGGTGGGGGTCTCCTACGCGTCGGACCTCGATCACGTCGAGCGTGTGACGCTCGAGGTGGCCAGAGAGGTCATGGGCGCGGTGGAAGGCGGAGTGGCCGAGTGGGAGCCCGTCGTGCGCTTCACGGGCTTCGGCGACTCGGCGATCATGCTGCACGCGGTTCTCCGTGCGCGCAGCTACGCCGACCAGTTCCCGCTACAAAGCGAGTTCGTGAAGCGCTTGCACCTCCGCTACGCCGCCGAGAGCATCGAGATCCCGTTCCCGATACGGACCGTACGCATCGCCGAGAAGCACTCGGCGCCCTGACGCACCGCCTACATCGACCACAGAGCCCGGAACGCCGCGGAGATCGCCGCCGACCGAGGCCCCCCGCGTCCCGAAGCCGCCACCGCGCCCCCGAGGGCGCTCGTCAGAAACACCTCTTCAGCACCGTCAAGCTCCGATAGCCGAATGGGGCGCTCCTCTACCTCCAGGCCGAGATCCCGCGCGTTGTCGAGAAGCCAGCCGCGCGCGACGCCGGCTACCGCTGGAGGAGCTGGGGGGGTGGCTATCTTGCCGTCGATGGCTGCCCAGACCGATGCCGTGCTCCCGTCGATCACCCAGCCGTCGTCGTCGAAGAGCACCGCCTGGTCGCCACCGTTCTGCGCCGCTCGCGCGTGCGCGTCATTCCAGAAGCCGCGGTCTTCCGGCTTCGCCGCGCCACTCGGCAGTATCGCCGGGGCCTGCACGTGCACCGGCACGACGAGCGGACCGCCCTCGACTGCCAGGACCGACGGTCGCGAATCGCACTTCGCCGACACCGTGCCGTCGGGATTGACCGTGACGGTGAGGCGGGCATACGGGATCTGGCGGCGAGTGCGGGCGGCGCGCTCGGCGACCTGCGTGACGTATCGGAGCAGACCCGAGCCACAACCTCCGGCGGCAAGCCGCGCGAGGTGTCGCTCCCACAAGGGCAATCTGCCGTCCACGACACGGCAAGTCTCGCGAAGTGCGGTCTGCGGATGCCCATCCCCGACAAGCGGCGACGCCTTCAGCAACGTCTCCACCCACTCCTCCTCAGGCACCGAATCCGAGGTGATTCCCCCACCGGTACCCCACCTGACCCCGGCACCAGTGTACTCCGCCGAGCGAATCAGAACAGAGGAATCCATCTCGCCGGGCACGGCGACCGCCAGGGTACCCGTGTAGGTGCCTCGCAAGGAGCGCTCGAGTCGCGCTATGTGCCGCATGGCCGCGATCTTCGGGGCGCCCGTGACCGAGCCGCACGGGAAGGTCGCGTCGAGGAGCTGTGGCACGGTGACCTCGGGACGCAGCGTGCCGACGACCCGCGAGACCAGTTGGTGGCAGTAGGGTGTGCGCACCACTTCGAACAGCGGCTCGACCTTCACGCTGCCGGGCACGCTCACGCGACCCAGGTCGTTGCGCTCGAGGTCGACGATCATCACATGCTCGGCGCGCTCCTTCTCGCTGGCGAGCAGCTCGGCCGCAAGAGCATCGTCGGATGCGGCGTCAGCACCGCGAGGTCGCGTTCCCTTGATCGGGTGGATCTCCGCCGTGCCATCGTGCACTCGCAAGAAGCGCTCCGGCGACGCCGAGACCAGCGCCGAATCGGGTGCGATCCATACTGCGCCCATCTCGGCCCGCGCCCTATCGGCGAGCGCCGCGAAGGCCACTGCGGGGGAGACGACCGGTCGCCCGGCAAGCCGATACGTGAGGTTGAGCACGTACACGTCGCCCGCCGCTATCGAGTCCTGGACCGAACGAACCGCCGCGTGAAAGGACCGGGCGTCCATGTCGCGCTCGATGTCCTCGGCGAGCGGCAGGTCCTTCGGCGGGACGATCGCGTCGATCTCGGCCGCCGAGAGCGGAGCGGGGACGTCTTCAGGACCGGTATCGCCCCAGGTGCGCCACCCCTCGGCGGTCAGCAGGAGTCCGCCGGAGTACGTGGCGGCCAGGCATTCGCCCTCGTAGGGGAGCAGGGCCACCGCAAGCGTCGGCGGGTCCGGGCATGCGGACCGCGTCGCTTCCAGAACCTCGGCCGCCGCTGCAAGAGAACAGCGCTCGAGCGTGCGCGGGGACCAGGCGACGATGGACCTGCCGCCGAACCACCCCCGCTCGGACGCGGCGGAAAGCACCAGGGGATGGCGCTCGACGAGTGAGAGCGCCCAGGCGTGCGGTGGCACGGTGGGGGGCGCTACAACGGCTCCATCCTCGGCGAGCATGCTCGGCTCCTGCTATCGATGCGGATCGAGTGCCGTGGGATGCCGAGGACGGCTGACATACGGCGCGCGTCCGCCCTGCGAGCGGGCGCGTACGCGCATTCTAGCAGCTGCGCGGGTGACGCGTGGCGGCAGGCGCGTGTATCCTGCGCGCATGGACGAACCTCCGCGCATACCACCCGACGACGCCGCACTCCTCGCGGAATGCGACGTGTACACCTTCCGCGCCACCGGCCCGGGCGGCCAGTCGGTGAACACCACCGACAGCGCCATCCGGCTTCGCCACCGGCCGAGCGGGGTCACCGTGGTGTGCCGCCGCGAGCGGTCGCAGCTGCTGAACAAGCGCGAGTGCCTGCGCCGACTTCGGGAGAAGCTCGAAGCGCTCGCCCGCACCCCGGCCGAGAGGGTCCCTACCGAGCCGTCGCGGAGTGCGCGCGAGCGTACGCTCGAGCAGAAGACCCGTCGGGCAGCCCTGAAGCGCACGCGAAAGCCGCCCGCTCCCGACGAGGAGTGAGCGGCCTTCTGTAGGAGCGAGTTACCGGCCTTCGGCTAGTGTCGGAAGTGGCGGAAGCCGGTGAACACGAGCGCCATGTCGCGGGCGTCCGCAGCGGCTATCGTCTCTTCGTCCCGCACCGAACCGCCGGGCTGGATGACGGCCACACAGCCGGCGTCGCCGACGACCTCCAGCGAGTCGGGGAAGGGCATGAACGCGTCCGAGGCGCACACGCTGCCCCCGGCCTTCTCGCCAGCCTTCTCTACGGCGATCCGCGCCGCGTCGACTCGGCTCATCTGGCCGGCGCCGACGCCGACGCTAGCGTAGTCGCGGCATAGCAGGATCGCGTTGGACTTCACAGACTTGGCGGCGGTCCACGCGAAGAGCAGCTGCTCCCACTCGGCATCGGTGGGCTGGCGCTTGGAGACGACCTTGAACTGCGAGCGGTCCTCGGCGACATGGTCGCACTGCTGGATGAGCATGCCTCCCTCGACCGAGCGCATCTCGGTGCCTCGCTCGCGGCCGTGGCGGATGCCTCCGGTGCGGAGAAGGCGGATGTTCGCCTTCTCGGTGAGCAGCGAGACAGCATCCACGTCGAAGTCCGGCGCGATGATGACCTCCACGAACTGGCCCCTCGCGTTGATCTCCTCGACCACGCCGCGAGGCACTGAGCGGTTGAACGCCATCACGCCGCCGAAGGCCGAGACCGGATCCGAATCGTGCGCCTTCTTGTACGCCTCGAGCAAGTCCGCGGCTATGGCCGTGCCGCAGGGGTTCGTGTGCTTGATGATCACGCAGGCGGGCACTTCGAACTCGGCGACGGCGGACCAGGCCGCGTCCGTGTCCAGGATGTTGTTGTACGAGAGCTCCTTGCCGTGCAGCTGCTCGGAGCGCGCGAGGGTGTGCTCGGGTGCTCCCGTGAGACGGTAGAAGGCCGCATCCTGGTGCGGGTTCTCGCCGTAGCGCAGCCCTTGGACCTTCTCGAGCCGTATCCGCACCTCGCCCGGATAGTCCTCCGAGGGCCTGAGGTGCTCGAATATCGCGGTATCGTACGCGGACGTCTTGCGGAATACCTCGACGGCCAGACGCCGCCGAGTCTCGAACAGCGTCGCGCCATCGTTCGCGCCCATCTCGGCGAGCACCGCAGCGTAGTCGGCGGGATCGGTCACGACGGTGACGGCCGCGAAGTTCTTGGCGGCCGAGCGCAGCATCGACGGACCCCCGATGTCTATGTTCTCAATGGCTTCTTCGAGCGTCACATCGGGCTTGGCGACTGTGGCTTCGAACGGATAGAGGTTCACGACCACCATGTCGATCAGGCCGATGCCGTGCTCTTCCGCCTGCGCCAGGTGTTCGGGCTTCGAGCGATCGGCGAGCAAGCCGCCGTGGACCTTGGGATGCAACGTCTTGACGCGCCCCTCCATCATCTCGGGAAAGCCGGTGACCGAGTCGATCGGACGAACATCGATACCCGCGTCCGAGAGGGCCTTCGCGGTTCCGCCAGTCGAGATGATCTCGACGCCGAAGCCCGCCAGCTCCTTCACGAAGTCCACGAGACCGGTCTTGTCCGAGACGGACACGAGCGCGCGCTGGACCTTCACCGCATCCATGCAAGAAACCCCTCTCGTCGCCTGGCGAGACGGCTCCGCGAAGCCGCCGGGAAACCTACCCGCACTATATCGAAAGCGACGCCGTCACCTCTGACCGCCCGTCGAACGGTCGCGAGCCTCGGCTCGCAGCCTACGAGATATGGACTTTGCGGCCCTCGATGCGCACCCGGCCCTCGGCGATGAGCTGCAGGACCTTCGGGTAGATGCGGTGCTCGATCTCGTGGATCTTCGCTTCGAGCGTCTCGATGGTGTCGTCCTCGGCGATCTCGCACGCTTCCTGCGCGATCACCGGGCCGTCATCGAACTTCTCGTTCGCGAAGTGCACGGTGACTCCCGTGACCTTGGCGCCGTAGTCCCACGCGTCCTTGATGCCGGACGGACCCGGGAAGGACGGCAGCAAGGCGGGGTGGATGTTGATGACGTGATCCGGATAGGCGCCGAGCACCTGTCCGCCGAGCAGCCGCATATAGCCCGCCATGACCACGTAGTCGACTTCGTGAGTCTGGAGCGTCCGCAGGATCTCGTTGTTGTACGCGGAAAACGTGTCGAACTCGGCTCGATCGATGAACACGGCGTCGATCCCGGCCTTGCTCGCCCGAACGAGTCCGTGCGCGTCGTGGTGGTTGGAAATCACGACGACGATATCGGCGTCAAGCCGCCCCTCCCGCGAAGCGTCGATCATTGCCTGGAGGTTCGTGCCGCTGCCCGATATCAGCACTCCGAGTCGTAGTCGCTTCGCCATTCCGCACACCTTTCGCCCAGTCCGCCCATCCGTGCGTTTCGCCGTCAGCGGGAGGATACCTCCTGCGTCCGCGCGACGCCCTGCGCGAGCACCCAGCTGCGCACGAACCGCCCGGTGATGTCCACCCGGGACGGCTGTACGTGCGATGCGGTGTCCCACCTCGAGTGATACGTCGGGTCCTCTCGCCACTGCAGCCAGGCGGCGGGGATGCCGGCGTGCTCGAACGCCTCATGGTCCGACCAGCCGGTCCGCCCGAAGTCCTTCAGGAACGTCATTCGAACCCCTGTCATCGAAGCCCAGGCGCGCAAGCCATCCGCCGCACTCTGCGGTCCCTTGAGCATCGTACGCACGTGGAACTTGCTGCCGTAGCCGACCATGTCGATCGAGATCGCGGCTTCGATCCTGTCCTTCTCGGCGGAGGAAAGCGTCCGCACGTAGTGCTGGGAACCGAAATGGTGGTCGTCGGGAGTAGCGCCTGAGATCTCCTCAGCGCCGAAGGCTATGAACCTGACGGTGTATGCCGGGTCGGCCTGCGCGAGCAGGCGCGCCAGCTCCAAGGTGACGGCGACTCCCGAGGCGTTGTCGTTCGCGCCGGGCGAGGGGTACTTGGAGTCGATGTGCCCGCCGAGCACTATCACCGGGGCGCCAGGAAGTCCGGCCCGCTCGGCGATGACGTTTCGTGACGTCCGACCGCCGGGTACCGAGACGTTCTGGGTCGTGACGGCGTAGCCCCACTCCCGGAGCCGCGCGGCGAAGTAGTCGGACGCCGCGCGCTCGGCGGGACTGCCGGCGACGCGTGGGCCGTATCCCGCGATCGCCCTCACGTGGGCCATTGCGCGCCCGATCTCGAACGGCGGCGCCAGCAGCGCCTGCGACGCGGCGACGCGCACGCCGAAGGGCACCGCGCGCTCACCACCCACCGCCGAGAGCGTGCCGACCTCGGCGCGACGGCGCCACAGCTCGATCTCGGTCGCGGGGTGCAGCGACCCTCTCGGCGTCAAGAGGAGCACCGAACCGCGACGCGCCTGGAGTACCCCGGCGCAAAGCGCGTCCGGGAACCGCTCGCCCTCGGTGATGCACGGGCGGCTCCAGTCCATGCCGAGTCCGCCCGCCCACTCGGCCATCGCCAGCGATGTGGCGTACCGGTCTCTGCCGGCGACTCGCTCTACCGCGTCCGGTCGGTGCACCACCCACCAGATCTGCCCCATCGAGCGTCGACTCACCGCGCTCTCGCCACCGACGACGACCGCGCTCCTCACGCCCACCCTCCTGACGAGGACGGCGGTGCTCATCGCAAGGCCCGACGGCGGCACCAACAGGATCGGGCGACCGGTACGAGCTGCGACGGGCGAGCACGATACAGCGTCCGCGAACGTCCGTGAGCTCACGAAGAAGGCGCCGCCATCCCACGCCGCTCCCATCGCGGCCACTGTGGCGGACGCGACCGCCTCGGCGGTGCGGATCGAATCGGATCCGGAGATGCGCGTCACGACGCCGCCGGGCGCGAGCGCCGCGGCGACCTGAGACGCCACGGCCGACGACAGCGCGCGCTCACCGCCGAGCACGTACGCCGACGTCGCGCCGAGGCGGTCTATCTCGGCGGCGACGGACGGGGGGAGACCGGTAGGCGCGCTGAGCAGCAGCGGACCCCCGACCGCACCAGCCAGCGCCGAACCGCCGAGCGCGTCCGCCCAACCCGCGCCGGTGGCGATTACGACCGTGGGGGCGCCGGTCGGGAAGGCGACCTCGGAGACCGCTGCCGAGGTGGCGTAACGATCGCCGCCAGCTATCACCTCGACGGCTATCCCGGAGTGGGGCGTGACCTGCGTACTCGCGGCGGTCGCCGCTTCCCGGGGCGTGGCGAGAGAAGGGGCCGACGCGACCGGAAGCAAGGCGATCGCGAGCACCGCCGAGAGCCAGAGCGGTCGGGCAC
>JBBILP010000059.1:0-7304 GCA_037444885.1 Actinomycetota bacterium
CCTCTCGAGGTTGCCGAGCAGCAGCGCAAGGTCGATGACCCCGGTCATGAGGCCAGTGTCGTCCTCTGCCGGCACAACGAACACCGTGCGGGCCTTCGTCTCCGTCAGCGAGGTGGTCAGTGCGGCAAGCTCCTCAGCGGACAGTCCCGTATCCCTCTCGGCCGCCGCCGCATCCAGACTGCTGAGGCGGTCCCGGCACTCGGAGGCCGCTGTGCCGTCTTCCACGGACTCCAGGGCATGGTCGCCCGAGTCAAGCACGGCCTTTGCCGCGAGGGCCAGAACAAGTCCCTCGGTTCCTGGCCGAGGCCGGATGTGCACGTCTGCGCGTCTCGCAATCCCACTACGGCGCGGGTCGACAACCACCAGGCGGGCGTTCCGGTCCTTCGCCCTCGCGATCCACGCGCCGATGGCTGGATAGTCGGCGGTCACATCCGCCCCCACGACGACGATCAGGTCGGCATCGCCGACGTCCTCTGCGGTGGCTGTGACGGACAGGTCACCGAATCTCTCTACCAACGCCGAGAGTGCGGCGTACCCGTATGGCCTAGCGGAGCTGTCGATGTTCCTGGTCCCGAACGTGTTCGTGGCAAGCTCACGCAGAGCCCAGGCCGTCTCGTTCGCCGCTCCGGAACCCACTATCCATCCGATCGCGTCGGGACCGTGCGACTCGCGCGCTTGCAGGAGGCGCGACGCCGCGAACCCGAGGGCCTCGTCCCAGTCGCACTCGACCAAGGCGTTGTCGCGCCGGACAAGTGGCTTGCGCAGACGGTCTGGATGGTCCAGGAAGTCGAGACCGAATCGACCTCGCGCGCACAGGAATCCGTCCGGCTGAGGTGACTGCACTCTCAGCACCTCGCCGTCAACCGTTCCGAGCGTGCACTCGCACCCACAGCCGCAGAAGCCGCACACACTCGTGACCCGCTCGATCATCCATTCTCGGCCCCGGAACCGCCGGTCTTTCTCCATGAGTGCGGCCACCGGGCACACGGAGACGCAGCTGCCGCAGAAATCGCAACCGGACTCATGAAGCGGCAGGTCGTCCGCCGTGCCGATCTTGGTTCGCATCCCTCGCTCCAGGAACTCGAGAATGCCTTCGCTCTGCAAAGAGCAGATTCGGACACACAGACCGCAAAGCACGCAGAGGTTGTAGTTGCGAACTATGAACGGACTGGAATCGTCGACGGCGTATCCGGGATCCTTCATGGTGTAGCTCGTCTTCTCGATCCCAAGCGAGTACGCGGCATCCTGGAGTCCGCAGGTGCCATTCCTGTCGCAGCTCAAACACTCCCCGGGGTGGTTAGAGAGGATGAGGTCGGTCACAAAGCGCCGCGCTTCAGCGACTCGCTGGGAGTCGGTCCGCACGACCATGCCGTCTTTCGCTCGGCGAGTGCACGAGACGACGAGATCGGCACTTCCTTCCAGCTCGACGACGCACAGCCGACAGGCACCGACACTCTTGATCCCGGGGCAGTAGCAGAGTGTAGGGACGTAGATCCCCGCCGATGCGGCCGCTTCAATCAGCAAAGTGCCTTCTTCGACTGCGACATCCACGCCGTCGATGTTGACCTTCACCACACTTTTCACCAGAGTCGCCTCCTCAGCGCACATCGATGGCTCCCGCATTGCAGACCGGAAGACACAGACCACAGCCGGTGCATCGGCCCTGGCGTATCTGAAAAGGAGTGCAGTCCACTACGTACCAGGGCGCCTGCTCACCGACAACAGCTCCGGCCGGGCAAATCTCCTTACACGCCCCACACCGGTCGCATCTGTCACCAGCGATCTCAAACGTCAGAAGCGGGAGGCAGTGGCCGCTCGGGCAGTGGCCGTCCTCGTGCTCGGCGAACTCCGCCGCGTGCTGTTCGAGGGTGCTCTCCAGCTCGGTCGCGATGTCCCGGCCGTGCCTGCACCTCGCGGTCTCGCGCATGCCCGTGACGACGGCTCGAAGGCGGACGGCGTCCCCAGCGGAACCAGACCCGGATACGAGTTTGCGCAAAGTCTCGTCAATCTCGATCACAGCCAGCACGCACGGGACGCACTTGCGGCACATCTTCTCGGCCGCGAAGGACTCGAGACCCGCGAGCGCTGAAGCCACCGCACACTCCTTCGTCATGACAGTACTCATTCAGATCACCGCCTTCTTGGCTCCGGGCTCGACGACGACACAATCCGTCGGGCACACCGGGATGCACGCTCTGCACCCCGTGCACGCCACCTCGTCAATGGAGAAGCGGTGCCTCTCCTCGATGACAGCGTCGAAAGCGCAGGCATCCCTGCATAGACCGCACAAGATGCAGTCCGCATCACGGATCGTGTACCTGCCAAGCCCGCGACAGACGCCAGCCGGGCAGTATCCGCCCTCGATGTGCGCCTCGTACTCCTCGCGGAAGTGTCGGATGGTGCTCAGTACAGGATTGGGAGCGCTCTTCCCCAAACCGCAGAGCGATGTCTCTCGCACGCGCAGGCCGATCTCTTCGAGTGCCTCGATGTCGCCAGGGCGCCCCTGGCCTTCAGTCAGCCGATTGAGTATTGAGAGCATCTCGAAGGTCCCGACCCGACACGGCGGGCACTTTCCGCACGACTCGACCTGCGTGAACGAGAGGAAATACCGCGCAACGTCGACCATGCAGTCGCTTTCGTCCATGACGACGAGACCGCCAGAGCCCATCATCGCCCCGATCCCGTCCAGCGAATCGAAGTCCAGCGGCACGTCCAGATGCTTGTCGGGCACGCATCCGCCTGAGGGTCCGCCTACCTGGACGGCCTTGAACCGCCCGCCTTCAAGGATCCCGCCACCGATTCCCTCGATGATCTCACGCATCGTGATGCCCATCGGCACTTCGATAAGCCCGGTGTTGCGAACCTTGCCGGTTAGCGCGAAGACCTTCGTACCGGGCGAGTTCTCGGCGCCCATCTCTCGGAATGCCTCCGCCCCGTTGCTGATGATCCACGGGATGCTGACGAACGTCTCGACGTTGTTCAGGACGGTGGGCTTGCCGAACAGTCCGGCCTCGACGGAGCGGGGAGGGGTGACGCGCGGCATCCCGCGCCTTCCCTCGATGGAGAACATCAGCGCCGTCGACTCGCCGCACACGAACGCGCCCGCGCCGCGTCTGACCTCGACGTCGAATTCAAAGCCGCTGCCAAGGATGTCCTTACCGAGCAGTCCGAGTTCGCGAGCGCGCTCGATGGCGATCCGTAGATGCTCGACAGCCAGCGGATACTCTTCGCGGACGTATATGTAACCTCTGCGTACATCTCCAACAGCGTAGGCGCAGATGATCATGCCCTCGAGCACGCCATGGGGATTGCCCTCCATGATGCTGCGATCCATGAAGGCCCCCGGATCGCCTTCATCGCCGTTGGCTATGACGTACTTCTCATCTCCCTTTGCCTGGCGTCCAGACTCCCACTTCACGCCAGTCAGAAAACCGGCGCCGCCACGGCCCCGAAGGCGGGACGCCTTGACTTCCTCGATGACTTGTTCGGGACTCATCTCGGTCACGACCTTCGCGAGCGCCTCGTACCCGCCCTCGGCGACATACTCTTCGATGCTGGTAGGATCGATTCGGCCACAGATGCTCAGCGCGAGGCGCTGTTGAGTGGCGTAGAAGCGCACGTCTTGAGCGGTCTCCGCTCTCTTTCCCGTGATGGGGTCCTCAATCAGCATCTGGCCGACGGGGATGTTTCTGCCCACCGTCAGGTCGAGCACCTTGGGAACGTCAGAGGGCAGAACGTGCTGGTAGAGCACATCATGAGGCTCAACCATCACGAGGGTTCCCTTCTCGCACAGGCCCTGACAGCCAGTGGGGGACACTTGCACACGGGCAGGATCCGCTAGTTCCCGGAACGCCTCGAAGGTCTCGTGTCCTCCCGCGGCCCTGCACCCGGTCCCGGTGCAGACCCGTATCTGGCACGTGCACGAGGTTTGGTCGTTCAGCACGCGTTCGCGCATCGCGGCGAGATCAGCTGCGCTACGCAACATCACCATCACCCTCCTCGGCCTGCTGTCGCGGGGTTAGGGCACGCAGCATCTTGCTGGGCGAGGTAGCGCGTTGAACCGCGCCGTTCACGACGACCGCCGGCGCCAGCGCGCAGCAGCCCACACAGCTGACGGTTCGCAGGCCGACCCACCCGTCGTCGCTAGTCTCTTCAGCGCGAATGTCCAGCAAGTCCTCGAACTCCTGGAGAACGTTCGGGGCGCCACGTACATGGCACGCCGTCCCCGTGCACACCTTGATCTCGTTCTGCGGCGGTGGCGTGAACCTGAAGCTAGAGTAGAACGTAGCCACGCCGTAGATTCTCGCGATCGGCAAATCGAGTCTGTCCGCAAGATGGCGCAGGATGGGGTCCGGCAGGTAGCCGAAGTGGGACTGTGTGTCGTGCAGCAAGTCGACGAGGACGCCCTCTTTGCCAAGGTACGCATCCGCCAATCGGTTGACGGCCTCGCGGTCGTCGCAGGCGCATGTCGCCGCCGGAGTCGTCCGGGTCAGAATCGAATCGATCATTGTGTCACAAGCCCTTCGATCGCCCGCTTCACGAGCGCCGCCGACTCAGGATGCCGCATGACTAGAATGTCTGAGCCCAACATGGCGGCCGTTATCGCGGTGGTGGCCTCCTACAGCACGCCCCGGTTCGTCCTTGCCGAGGTTGCGGATTATGGGTACTTGGGTCATGTCGTCGATCTGCGGCAGCGTGAAAGTCTCAGGCGCTTACTCACCGTGTAGCTGTACTCCACGCCATAGCCGACAGGGAGATCAAGCTCTTTCGGCGTCCTCGGACTCCCTGCGAACTGTGATGTCCTGGTAGCATACTCTCGTTCATGCGTAACGGTGTCCGTACTCATGTCAGCGGGAAGCCTCGTCGGCTAGCGGCGGCGTCCCGTCCGCGAACGGACTGGTACGCGGTCCGAGAACAAGGAGGAACCACATCTCCCGAGCAAACGAGATGCGGTTCTCACCAGCGGTTCCTTGCGTCCAGTGCGGCGGACCGTCGCGGGCGGCCGACTCTTGCACTTGCTCTGGAAATCAACAACGCGCACCTGCGTCTGTGCTGCCAGCACCTAGGGTTCGCCCGCGACCGCCCTCGCGATGCCCTATCGCCGCGTTCTACGCGCCGACGGAATCCGCTCCGGGAGCGCGGTCGTCCGTCACCGGATACGCCCGCGCGAAGTGGCAGGCCGCTCGGTGTCCAGGCTCCACCTCGCGCAGCAAGGGGCGCTCGGACGCGCACAGCGGGAACTGCGCGATCGGACATCGGGTGTGGAACCTGCACCCGGACGGCGGGTCGATGGGACTGGGCACGTCGCCCTGCAACACGATGCGCTGCCGGGCTCGTTGCTTCTTGGGATCCGGTATCGGCACTGCCGAGAGAAGCGACTGCGTGTAGGGGTGGAAGGGCGCGTCGTAGATGCGATCCACGTCCGCCTCCTCGACTATGGTGCCGAGGTACATGACGGCAACCCTGTCCGAGATGTGTCTGACTACGGCGAGGTCGTGCGCGATGAAGAGGTAGGTGAGATTGAACTCTCGCTGCAGTTCGCGCAAGAGATTGACCACCTGAGCCTGGATGGACACATCGAGCGCCGAGATCGGCTCGTCGCAAACCACGAACCTCGGCCTGCTCGCCAGGGCACGAGCGATTCCTATGCGCTGCCTTTGCCCGCCGGAGAACTCGTGCGGGTAACGGTCCACGTGCTCCGGATTGAGCCCGACGATCCGCAGAAGCTCCTTGACCCGTTCGTCCTGTTCCTCGCGAGTGCCGATGCGATGGATTATCAGTGCTTCTCGGATGATGTTCCCCACCGTCATCCGCGGGTTCAGCGAAGCGTAGGGATCCTGGAAGATGATCTGCATCTCTTTCCGGAGCGCGTTCAACTCCCCGTGCGAGACCTGGATCAGGTCGCGTCCCCAGTAGCGGATCGAACCGCTGGACGCTGGCAGTAGTCGCAGTACCAGTCGCGCGGTGGTTGACTTCCCGCACCCGCTCTCGCCGACCAGGCCCAGGGTCTCGCCCTCGTGCACGGCCAGAGAGATGTCATCGACGGCGTGTACGACACCGACCTTGCGCCTGAGCACTCCTCCCCTCACCGGGAAGTGCTTCGTCAGGCCCTCGACCTCGATCAAGGGAGGGACTGCCGTGCCGGCTGCGTGGCCTTCGGGGTTCATGCCGAGACCTCTTCCTTCGGCTCCGCGAAGACCTCGGCGAAGTGGCACGCCGACAGGTGTCCGTCGTCGATACTCCGCAGCTCGGGATAGTCGCTCATGCATATCTCCCGACGGAAGCCGCAGCGTGGAGCGAAGTGGCATCCCTCGGGAAGGAAGATGAGCGACGGCGGCACGCCGGGTATGGATGGAAGCGTCTCGGCGCGCTCGTCCAATCTCGGCAGCGACCGCAGCAGCCCCCACGTGTACGGATGCCTCGGCCTCTCGAACACGCTGTCCACGCTCCCGTATTCCACGGCTCGGCCGCCGTACATGACCATCACCGTGTCGGCCATCTCGGCAACTACACCGAGATCGTGGGTGATGATGATGATGCTCGTGCCAAGATCGCGGCGTAAGTCGTTCATGAGCGTGAGAATCTGAGCCTGTATCGTTACATCGAGCGCGGTGGTCGGTTCGTCGGCGATGAGAACGCGCGGGCGACACGACAGCGCCATCGCGATCATCGCGCGCTGTCGCATGCCTCCCGACAGCTGGTGGGGATACTCCTCAGCCCGGCTCTCGGCCTCGGGGATTCCCACGCGGTCGAGGAGTTCGACCGCGAGCTCCATGGCCGAGCGATAGTCCGCTCCCTGATGCAGCTGGACGGCCTCGGCGATCTGGTCTCCTATCGTGAAGACGGGATTCAGAGCCGTGAGCGGGTCCTGGAAGATCATCGCGATCTCGTTGCCGCGCACCTTCTGCATCTCGCGGTCGCTGAGAGCGCGCAGATCGCGGCCCGCGAACTCGATGGCCCCATCAACGACCTTGCCGGATGCCGGGATGAGTCCCAGGACCGACAGCGAGCAGACCGTCTTGCCGGAGCCGGACTCGCCGACGATTCCGAGCACCTCTCCGGGCGCGAGATCGAAGGAGACCCCGTCGACCGCCTTCACGACTCCTTCGTCGGTGTAGAAGTGGGTCTTCAGCCCGCTGACTCGAAGAACCGGTGATCTACCGTCGTCTGTCATTCTCGTACCCTGATCTGAGTGGGATCGAGCGCGTCCCTCAACCCGTCTCCGAAGAAGTTCACGGACAGCACGGTTATGACGATCATGATGCCCGGGAACCATGTCAGCCACGGATACAGGATCATCGTGG
>JBBILP010000060.1:0-7191 GCA_037444885.1 Actinomycetota bacterium
TTTGGTGGTGGCCGCGCAGAACCGCATCATCATGGCCGGGCCGATCGCCATGGCGTGGTCGATCTCGCCGGACAGGCACATCTCTTTGAGAGGCGCAGTGACTAGGTCCTTCCTGCCCGCGGAGCCGTCATCCGTGCAGATCACAAGACCCTTGAGCGGCAGGGCGCGGAACTCGTCCTCGAGAATAAGCAGGTCATGGCTGCGCGCGCCCAGAACCACGCTGACGACGTTGCCGACCGCCGCCATGGCCCTCGCGACGGGATACGCTACCGCCGCCCCCACGCCGCCTCCGACCACCACAACGCGCCCGAGCCCCCCGACATGCGTCGGCACGCCGAGCGGACCGGTCAGGTCTGCGAGCGAGTCGCCGACCTCGAGATGAGAGAGCTTGTGCGTCGTCTTGCCGACCCGCATGAATATGAAGCGGACCCAGCCCTCCTCCGCCGACCAGTCCGAGAACGTAAGTGGCACGCGCTCGCCATGCTCGTCCGTGCGGAGAATCAGGAATTGGCCCGCTCGGACCTTCTTCGCTACATGCGGAGCGCGAACGCCCATCTCGAACACCGACTCGGACAGGCGACGCTTATGGACTATCGGAAACACAGAGTGCTCGTCCCCCTGGTAGGCGGTGTGCCGCCGCCCGGAGGACGTGGCACCGACAGAGTATACTTGGGCCGCTCAGGACAGCATACCGCGACCGAACACGCATCCATGAGCGGTAGCGGCCGTCCGGTCGATGGAGGTGGAGTCCAGGTGAACGACCGCAGCCCGCGCAGGGGTGCCCAGCGCACCCCGAGACCGCGGAGAGCGCTCATCGTCGTTGTGTGGCTCCTGCTCGCGCTGCTTCCGACCTCCTGCGCGCGTGCCGACAACGAACCGCTCGTCGAGAGCCGCGAGTCGCTGGGCACGATCGTCACCGTCACGCTATACGGCGCAGACCGTGAAGCCCTCGCCGATGCCGCTGACAGGGCTTTCGAGGTCATGGCGGATGTGGAGAGTGAGACGAACGCGCACGATCCCGCCTCACCGATCGCCAGGTTCAACTTCGCACCCTACCAAGACCAACCACTTCCTGTGCGCGCGGCCGAAGTGATGAGAAAGGCGCGCGAGCTGGACGTTCAGAGGGAATTCTCAATCGCCCTTTGGGGGGTCATGAACCTCTACGAATTCGATGGACCCGGATCGGTGCCGAGTGAAGAGGACCTAGCTCGGGCCGTAGCGCTGTCGCACGCCCTCCGCGTGAAGAACCTGGACTCGAGCGCGCCGTTAGCGTCTTTCGTCGCCTCCTCCGCCGATGTCGCGGACGAGCATCCAGGCCTAGACGTCGCTGGCGCTGCGAAGGGTATCGCGCTGCAAGCGGCCATGGATGCCCTCGTGGACGACACCGCTGTTGCGGGCGGGATGATCTCGGCGGGAAGCACCACCCTGACTTTGCGCGACAAACCTGACGGAACGCCATGGCGCATCGGCATCGAGGATCCGCGCTCGCCCGAACAGATCGCCGCGGTGGTAGAGGCGACCGGCACTGTCGCCGTTTCGACCTCCGGCGACTACCAGCTGGCTTTCACCCGAAACGGCGTCCGCTACCACCATATCCTCGACCCGACAACAGGCAGACCGAGCCGCAACGTGCGCTCGCTCACCGTGGTCGGCCGCATTGATGGACTCACGTCAGACATGCTCTCGACAGCGCTCTTCGTCGTCGGCAAGTCGGGTGCCGAGCGATACGCGAAGCAGCGCGGGCTGGCGCTCTTCGTCATTGACGGCGCGGGACTTCCCTCAACTGTCCAGGCGGCGCCAGGATCCGGGATATCCATCGCCCCCGGCGCCGAGCGCAGGTGAGCTGCTGACTGAACGCCGAAGATATGGAGCGACGCGGCTGGTCTCGGAGAACACGAACGCCCCGCCCCAAAGGGGACGGGGCGTCAGGTTGGACCTACTCGCCCGCAAGCCCCTTGATGAGGCCGTAGATCAGTGGTACTTCGACGTACTCCCCACCCCAGGCCTTGATGGCGAGGAAGATCTGGTAGACCAGCGCGGCAACGCCGACGATCAGGCCAAGGCCGAAGAGGGGCGCCCCTACCATCGAGATCAGCCACGCGATCCCCCCGAGCGCCATGCCCTGCCAGGCATGGAACTTCACGAACTTCTCGCCCTTGTAGGGGTCGATAAGTATCGCGATGAGACCTACGGGAAACCACAGCGGGTAGCTCAAGGCGGCAAGCAGCTTGCTCGTGTCGTTCACCGGGCCCGGACGATCTCCGGTCATCTGAGGCGCGACCGGCGCACCCTGGGGCTCGTCCATAGCGTCTCCTTCCCTTGGTAGGTGACTCACATGCCCTGCAGCTCGGCCCGCGCCCTCGGCGCAAACCTGCTCATAGTTTGGACTATTCCCGCCGATGCTGATAGTATCGGGTCGGTTGGAGCGCCTTCCGGCGGAACGCTGTACATCGAAATGCCGACCGGAGGAAACACAGCTTGAGTCGCACTCGTCGCCCAATAGTCACCTTTCTCCTATGCCTCGTACTGGTCTTCGGTACCACGAGCGCAGGAATCGCCGCTACGCAGGATGACCTGGAGGCCTCGCAGCAGCGCGCCGCCGACGCGCGCAAAGCCGCGGCTGCCGCGGAGAGCGCGGCGGCGAAGCTCGCGGCGGAGGCCGAAGCGCTGGATGCGATCATCGAGAGCCTTCAGAGCGAGGTCGACAAGCTGAACCCCCAGGTGGCCGAGGCCACCGACCGCACCAACCGCCTGGAGGTCGAGGTTCTGCGGCTCCGGGTCCAGATCTCGGCCAAGGAAGCGGAGATCGCCAGGACTCAGAGCGAATTCGACCGCCAGCAGGCGCTGCTCGGCCAGAGGGTAACCGGCGCGTACAAGCAGGGCACGCTCTTCTACCTGGACATACTTCTCGACTCCACCGACATACGCGACCTGATCGCACGCACGACACTCCTGCAGCGGGTCATAGAGTCCAATCAAGACGTGGCGGCGGCGCTGGAGCGGACACGACTCGATCTGGAGGCCGCACGAGCCGATCTGGATCGCGACCTCGAGACCATGTCCGCCAAGCGCGCCGAGGCCCTCGCGCAGGAGAAGACGCTGAAGAGCCTCCGTGACCTCCGCGCCTCCAAGACGAACGAACAGCGCCGAGCGCAGGCATCCAAGTTCTCGCTGGTCCGCGAGAACAAGGCGAACGCGGCGCGGCTGAAGGCGCTCGCCGAGGCCGAGGAAGCCGAGTCCCGACGCATAGCGGCCGAGCTCAGAGGCCGCGGCTCAGGTGTATACACCGGCGTGATGTCGTGGCCCACTCCGGGCTACACACGCATCACGTCGCCGTTCGGTTGGCGCACCCATCCCGTCCTCGGCGGACGGAGGTTCCACGCCGGGATAGACATCGGCGCTCCGACGGGGGCGACCATCATCGCCGCGGGAACGGGGCAGGTCGTGTTCGCGGGAACCCGTAGCGGCTACGGCAAGACGGTGATGGTCGACCACGGCGAAGGCGTTGTCACGCTCTACGCGCACATGAGCCGAATCGGGGTGTCGGACGGCGCCGAGGTCGGCGAGGGCGACAAGATCGGCGAAGTGGGCTCCACCGGCCTGTCCACCGGGCCGCACCTTCACTTCGAGGTGCGCGTGAACGGTGAGCCGGTCAATCCCATGCGCTACCTGCAGTAGTCTCGCGGGCGGCCTAGTCCGCGTTGTGCTCTCTCATCGCCGAATCGACACCATGCTCCAGAACGTGGACCACCGCCTGCGCGGCGGACGGAATCGTTGCCGACAGCTCATCCGCGGCCCGGGGAGAGAGCGGCTCAAGTACCCAGTCGGCGGCGTCCATTCGGCCCGGAGGCCTCCCCACACCCACGCGAACGCGCGTGAAGTCGCCGCTCCCCAGCTGCTCGACGAGCGACCGGAGTCCGTTGTGGCCACCGTGGCCACCGCCCTGTTTCGCGCGCACGGTGCCCGGCGGGAGGTCTATGTCGTCATGCACGACTACGAGGTCAGTCAGACGAACGTCGTAGGCGGCAGCTAGCTTTCGGACGGCCTTCCCGGACACGTTCATGAATGTCTGCGGCTTGGCAAGCACGAAATCTTCCTCGCCGAGACGCACCGTGGCGACCTTCGCGCCAGCCTCGTCTCGCCAGTACGACACGCGGAGGTTCTCGGCGAGCATATCGACGACCATGAAGCCCGCGTTATGTCGCGAGTTCGCGTATTCGGGGCCGGGATTGCCCAGGCCGACTACCAGTCTGGACATGCAGGAGACCTAGGCCTCTTACTCCTCCTCTGGCGCTTCGCCGATCAACTCGGGCTCGGCGACCTCCTCGGCGACCTCTTCCTCGACCTCGGGCTCGACGGTCGGTGCCGTGACCGAGCAGACGATGCCCTCGGAATCGCCCACGATCGTCACGCCCGCAGGCGCCACCAGCGCGCCTACGTGCACACTGACGCCGATCTCGAGGGCCGACACATCGACCTCGATGCCCTCAGGAAGATCGCGCGGCAAAGCCTCGACGGTCACTTCTCGCATGCTGTGCATCAGCACGCCGCCGGCCTTCACGCCCACGCACACGTCCTCGTTGAGGTACATGAGCGGCACCGACGCCTGAATCGGGCGATCCATGCGAACCGCAAGGAAATCGATATGTTGGATGACGCCCTTGACGGCGTCTCGCTGCATCGACTTGATGACGGCGTTGACTCCGTCCTTCTCACCTTCGATGTGGAGTTTCAGCAGGTGCGCAGTACCTTTGTGAACGACCATCTGCTCGAAGTCGTGCCGGTCAACGGACAACGTCTGGGCCTCACGGCCCGCCCCGTAGAGCACGGCGGGAATGACCCCGTCCGCGGAAAGACGGCGATTGGCCTTTCCGACCAGCACCCTGGGTCTCGCGTGAACTACAATCGCTTCAGTCATACTTGGAAGTACCTCCTCGGATGTACGGCCTCCTCGGCCGCGCAACATCTCCTATAGCTGGAAATCCGGATCGAACAACTCCGAGACGGATTCGTCATTGAACACGTTCTGTATCGCATGCGCGAACAGAGGCGCTACCGACAGAACACGTATCTTACCGTTTCTGCTCTCCACGGGTATCGGAAGCGTGTTGGTGACGACGACTTCCCTGATGGGAGCGGCCAGAACCCGATCGTATGCGGGCGGTGAGAAGATGCCATGCGTCGCCGCCACGTATATGTCCCTCGCGCCCGCGTCGACCAGCGATCTTGCCCCCTCGGTCACCGAGCCGGCGGTATCGATCATGTCGTCGATGATGATGCACGTTCTGCCCTCGACCTCGCCGACCACGTTGGTGATCTCGGCCACGTTGTGGTCGGGCCGTCCCTTGTGCATGATGGCCAGGCTCGCGCCGAGCAGGTCCGCCGACTTCTTCGCCACCTTGACGCGACCGACGTCGGGGGACACCACGACGACGTCCTTCAGGTGCAGGCTCTCGAAGTAATCGGTCAGGATGGGGAGGGCCGTCAGGTGATTCACGGACTGATCGAAGAACCCCTGTATCTGGCCCTGGTGCAGATCCATCGTGATGACTCTCTGCGTGCCTGCCGTGGTGAGCAGGTCAGCCACCAGCTTGGCCGTGATCGGCTCCCTGGCTGCCGACTTCTTGTCCTGCCGAGCGTACCCGTAGTGCGGAATCACCGACGTGATGTTGCGGGCGCTCGCTCGCTTCGCCGCGTCGATCATGATGAGATGCTCCATCAGAGCGTCATTCACGGGCTCGCACATCGTCTGTACGAGGAAGACATCGGCTCCACGAACCGACTCTAGATAGCGTACGTAGTTCTCCCCGTTCGCGAAACGCGACAGCCTGATGCTCCCGAGATCGAGTCCCAGGTGCCGAGCGATGCCCTCGGAAAGCTCCCGGTTGTGAGAACCGGCGAACACCATCAGACGCCTATTGGACATGTTAGCGCCCACTCTCCTGTCCCGCTTCGCCTTCGTCGGCTTCCCGGGCATGACGCCTCTCAGCCCAGCCCTCGATATTGCGCTGTTCGCAGCGCTCGATCCCCAGTGACAACGGAGGCACGTCTTTGGCGATGGCGCTGCCCGCGCCCGTCACCGCGCCCTCTCCGATCTCCACCGGAGCAACCAGCATCGTATCAGAGCCGATGAACGCCCCGTCACCGATGGTCGTGGCGTGCTTTCGCTCGCCATCGTAGTTGCACGTGATCGTGCCCGCGCCTACGTTCACGTTCTTACCTATGTCCGCGTCACCGATGTACGAGAGGTGCGGCACTTTCGAGCCTTCTCCGATGCGTGAGTTCTTGATCTCCACGCTGGCTCCGGCCTTGGCCCCGGCGGCCATCACCGTGCCGGGCCGTATATAGGCCATCGGTCCGACAGTGGCCCGAGGGCCTATCTCCGAGCCGAGAACCACCGAGGAATCGATCACAGCGCCCTCTCCCACGCGAGTGTCGACGACACGGGAGCCAGGTCCGATCACCGCCCCATCTGCGATGAAGGTCGACCCCATGAGCGATGTCATCGGCTCAAGAACGACATCGCGACAGATGCTTACGTCCGGCCCTACCCAGGTCATCTGCGGCGCGACCATGGTGACCCCGGCCAGCATATGGGTCTCGTTGATACGAGCCTGCATCGCCGCGCTGGCCTCGGCCAGCTGAACACGCGTGTTGACGCCCATGGTCTCGAGCGCGTCGTCCGCAGTGACGGCCGCCACCCCGAGGCCCTCGGAGGCGAAGACACCGACCATGTCGGTGAGGTAATACTCCCCTTGCGCGTTGTCAGTGTTCAGGCGATGCAGGTGGTCGAAGAGAACACGGGCATCAAAGCAGTAGGTTCCCGTATTGACCTCGGTCATGGAGCGAAGCTCGTCCCCGAGGTCCTTCTCCTCGACAATCCGCTCGATGCCACCCGAAGTGTCCCTGAAGACGCGACCGTATCCGGCCGGGTCTGACATGTGGGCGGTCAGCAAGGCGACCGCCGCACCCGAGGCTTCGCGTGCCGATACCAGTGCGCGCATGGTCTCGGGACGCATAAGGGGGGAGTCGCCGGACAGGATCACCAGTGAGCCGCCAAACCCAGTTAGTGCCTCCTCGGCACACATCACCGCGTGGCCGGTACCCAGCTGTTCATCCTGGCGCACGCACTTCACACCCGGAACGAGCGCCTCGACGGTACCGGCGCAATGCCCGACGACCAACATGGGT
>JBBILP010000061.1:0-7102 GCA_037444885.1 Actinomycetota bacterium
GTGCGGTCGCGGCCCGCCTACGACTCCACTCGCCGACGGAGCCGCACGAGCACCACTCCCTGCACCGCGGCCAATCCGAAAGCGACAACGCCGAGGGCGCCCTTCCACCAGTCCAGCGGACGCACAACGCGCTCCCCTCTATCAGTTACCCGAAGTCGCTCGGCATGTACGTCCATCTCCCCGCCATGCTCTGCGCAAGCGAGGTTGAACACTCCCTTCACGAGGACGGTGTCCCCGCTCGTTCGGTAGTCACCCCAGGTGCCGATGGCCTGGGCGGATTCGGGGGTGGTCCAGACACCGATGGCGGTGTCTTCGACCATCACGTTGATCCAGACCATGCCCTTGTTGGCGCGAAGCGCCTCGCCGATAGCCTCGCCCTGCAGCTCCACGACGGTCCCGTCGTACGCGGTGCGGTCTCTCACGAGGGCCGCCGGCGACACCGGGGCGGCCTGCGCGGTTCTCGGCAGGATGACGAGCAGCACCGCGGCGACCAGGACGGTTGTCCGAAGCGTCCCGGAGAGAGCGCTCCGGTGCCGGTGGCGGGTCGGCGCAGTCGGCGGACAACCGCCGTGTCGAAGGTGCAAGACGCTCACGTCGCGCTCCTCCTGCGGGTGATCCACAACACCATGTGAGCCACAAGAGCGAACACGGCGATGAACTCCAGCCTGCCCGCCCACATCTGAAGCATGTACAGGATCTTCAGTCCGGTGGGCATGGACGCGGCCGTGATGCCGGTCGAAAGACCGACGTTCGCCGTAGCCGAGATCGATTCGAACAGCGCGTCGCCGACGGGATACCCGTAGGCGGCGCCTATAGCCGCACCCGTGATGTAGGTGACCGTATAGAGGATGAGGATGGTCGCGGCAGATCCGGTCATGCCCGAGCTGACGACGCGCTCGGTCATGTGGTGGAAGCGGCTCGTGAGAACGGCGCTTCGGGGCGCCAGCGAACGTCGCACTTCGAGCAGCACCGACTTGAGAATCAGGCCGACGCGCAGCGCCTTGATCCCCCCAGCGGTCGATGACGCGGCTCCACCGAAGGCCATCGCCAGCATCACGGCAACCAGGGCGGCACCCCCGTACTCGGCACTCCATTGGGCTGGATACAGCGTCTGATGGCCGGTACCGCTATGCGCCGAGACGAGATGGTAGAGTCCCTTGCGCAGCGCGGGAAAAGGCGCCGAGAAGTACTTCGACCCGGCGAACCCGATCGCGCAAAGCGCGCTCAGGATCGCGATGTTGCCCGCGAGTACGCGCGTCTCCAGGTTTCGGAACAGCTCGCGCGGATCACCGCGCCAAACCTGGGCATGGAGGCTGAAGTTCATCGTCCCGGCGATCATGAGGAACATCGTCAGCGTCTCGAACACCCAGCTGTGGTAATACATCGCGTTCATGGACTGGGGTCCGAAGCCACCGGTGTCGTAGGCGGCGATCGATATCCAGAACGCGTGGAGCAGGGATCTCGTCGGCGAGAGCCCCAGCCAGACGTTGTTGATGAACAGGGCCAGCGTCCCGAGGGTGACGTAAACCGCCGTCACGAACCAGATGAACCGGACGGTGTGAATGACATTCGGGAGGATCCGCTCGTCACGCCCCTCGGCGAGGTAGAGCGACATCGACCCACCGCGCGAGCCGATGGCGAACGACAGCGCGGCGACCACGATCCCTTGTCCTCCGATGAGGTGGGTGAGGTGCCTCCACATGTTGTGCGCGAGCGCCATGTGGTCGAGATCCACGACAACGGTCAACCCGGAGGTCGTCAGCCCCGAGACGACGTCGAAAAGGGCGTCGAGGTACGTCGGATAGTTGTGCGCGAGCGACAGCGGAACGGCACCGACAAGCGAGGCGAACAGCCAACTGGAAGCGGTGATCGCGAGTGCCTGCGCGTTGTTGAGCTTACCTCCCTTGGGCTTGAGCAGGGCCAGCGCCATGCCGACGGCGGCCGCGACACCCATGCCGAGGAAGTAGTCGAGAGCGGCCGCCCACTCGCCTACGAGCAGGGCCGTGACAAGCGGCACGATCATCATGACGCCCATGCCGATCACCAGTACGCCGACGTAGTGAGCTATCACTCGGATGTCATCGACTCGGAGCTTCACCCACATGCCGCGTCCCGCCTACAGGACCCATACGACGGCGGCCGTGACGGCCGCGGTCGCCAGCAGGAAGGCCGCGAAGGCCACCAGCTCCCAGCTCAGTCCTGCGATCCAGTGCCTGAAAGGGCTGTGAAGACGATGAACGCGCATCTGTCCCCGGTTGCTCCACGAAGGTGGCTACGAGGCATGACCTGGCGCATGACCTCGGAGACATAAGGATACAGGAGCATGGGCCGCACTGCCGTATACTCTTGACCGGACGAATCGCCTAAGGGGTAGTCGAATGCGAGTGGGTTTCTTCACCGATACGTACACGCCGCAAATCAACGGCGTCGTGACGTCCATACGGCTGTTCAAGGAGCACCTCGAGCGACTCGGCCATGAGGTCTACGTGTTCGCGCCCGGACCAGACCACGAGGTCGACACTGCCGAGATCGTCAGATTCCGTTCGGTACCCTTCAAGTTCCAGCCCGAGATGCGCTTCGCCGCCCCCTACTCTGTGGAGGCCGCGCGCGTCGTCGACTCGGTAGGCCTGGACATCGTGCACTCCCACGATCCTTTCAGTATCGGCCTGTTCGGGATACGCGTTGCCCGCAAGCTCGGAATCCCGTATGTGCACACCTACCACACGCTCTTCCCGGAGTACGTCCACTACATCTGGGAGACACGTCTTACCAAGAGACTCGCCGAGAGACTGAGCCGGGACTTCTGCTCGCGCTGCGACCACGTGATCGCCCCGTCGGCGAAGATAGAGCGTTACCTGGCTTGTCTGCGGCTGGACGTGCCCGTGACGGTCCTCCCCACTGGGGTGGAAACGGGCAAGTTCCAGGATCCATCCGGCGAGCGACGGAAGGAGTTCAGGCGACGCTTCGGTATCCAGACGGACGAGCGCCTGCTCGTCTACGTCGGTCGTCTGGGCCGCGAGAAGAGCGTTGACGTGCTCGTCGACATGATGGCTCGCGTGCGGACGCCCGGTGTTCGACTGCTTATAGTCGGCGACGGGCCGGAGCGCCCCTCGCTCGAGGATCGCGCCCGCGCCGCGCGAGTCGCCGAGCGCGTACTGTTCACCGGCTACCTCGCCCATGAAGACGTCTGCGCCGCGTACGCCGCGGCGGACCTCTTCGTGTTCGCGTCTCTCACGGAGACCCAGGGTCTGGTTATCGGCGAGGCCATGGCCGCAGGCCTTCCGGTGGTCGCGTCCGAGGACCTCGCGATCGCCGACGCGGTTGCCCCCGGCATCAACGGACTGCTGGTGCGCCCAGGTGAGATACCCGCGTTTTCCGCGGCGGTAGATCGCATCTTCGGCGAACCGGGACTCCTCGAGACGATGTCAGTGATGTCGTCGTTGCGCGCCGAGGATATGTCGATGCCGAAAAGGGCTCGCGAACTGGAGGAAGTCTACGCGGGCTGCGTCGACGCCGCGCGCGGGAGACGCACACGGTGGAGTCTGGCGAAGCGTCGAGAGGGAGTGGGCGCCGCCCTCTAGGCAGCGTCTATGCCGAGCTGCAGACGGCCTTGGCGCCCGTCGAACGCCGAGCCGATCCTGACACTCAGCACGGCCACGTCGTCCGACACCCTGCCCTCGGCGTGTGAGAACGCCTCCATGAAGAGCGCCTGCGGCACCTCTCGGGCATCCGCATGGGCGACAGCGCCTATCGTATCGAGGAGCCTCTCGTCGCCGAACGGTCGCCCGTGCCTGTCGCGCGCCTCGGTGAGTCCGTCGGTGTAGAGCACGAGGAGATCGCCCTCGGCGAGGTGTGTCGCGCTGTTGCCGTAGCGCACGGCGTCGCGCACGCCCATCACCATCTCTCCGCCGGAAAGCCAGACGGGCTTCTCGCCCTGGCGCACGAGGATGGGAGGCGGATGCCCCGCCGAGCAATAGGAAAGGCGGCCCGAGTCGGTCTCCAGCACGCCGAAGAAGGCGGAGGCGTACATGTCGTTCGCGCGCTCGCGAAGCATGAGGTGGTTGGTGCGCGCCATCGCCTGCGAGGGCGCCGCCATGCGAAGTGCCTCGGCGCGCATGGAGTTCTTGACGAGTGACGTCATCGTCGTCGCACGAAGGCCGTGACCCGAGACGTCGCCGATGAACAGCCCCACGGTGGCGTCGCTGAGCCGCATGACGTCGTAGAAGTCCCCGCCTACGCGCAAGCCCATCGACCCGGAATGGTAGAGGTGTCCGATCTCCAGCCCCTCGATCTCGGGCGGAACGCCGTGGAACGCCGCCTGCAAGGTTCGCGCGACTTCGTGCTCGGCCTGGTAGGCGCGCGCGTTCTCCAGGGCGAGGGAAAGCGACATCGACAGCTTGTCGGCCAGGTCGACGTGGGGCTGGTTCAGCGTCGCCTCCGCGTTCCAGCAGAAGCCCATGACCGCGGTGACCCTGCCGAGCGAGAACAGCGGTATCACCACGAATGCCCCGATGTCGAAGCGCTCCAGCAGCACGGCGTGCTCCACCGCGATCACGCCGCAGCCGTCTTCGACAACGGCCTGCGCGGCATCGGCGGCAAGCCCTGGCAGTGACAGCTCGGACGCGCCGTACCGCTGCCCGATCGTCTCTTCCGGCCAGCCGTGCACGTTGCGAACGACCCACGCGTCGGCCTCTCGGCGAGCGATCCATCCCCAGTCAGCCCCGAAGACCTCGGTGGCCTCGATCACGGAGCGCTGGAGTATCTCCTCCGGATCGAGGGAGGACAGGACGGTGCGATCGATTATCGAGATCGCCTCGTCGAGATCCGCTCTCTCCCGCTCCGTCTCGCGCCGGGACTTGGCTGCGGCGGTGACGTCGATCCCGGTCAGAAGCACGTCGTAGGGCTGGCCCACGCGCCAGGGTATGGGTAGGTACGTCAGCTGCCAGAACGTGACATCGCCGGCGCAACTGATGTGCTTGTACTCGGAGTCGGTGAAGGGTAGTCCCGTATACGCGCTGTCCTGGAACCGGACCGCCGTCTCGGCGTCAGAGAGGAAACCCCTCACGGGCATACCGAGCACGTCGACCTCGGGCGGCGCGCTTTCCAGGAGGTCCAGGAAGGCTCGGTTCGCCCACTTGAACTTCAGGTACGCCCCGGACCACAGCGCCGCTGGAAAAGACGCCTTGGCCAGAAGCTCAGTTATGTGAGCGGGATCGGACTGGCCGGACAGACCCGTGGCCGTTCCTGTCGCCTCACTACCGCCGTTATCCGACACATGCCACCTCTTCCGCGCCTTCGCACGTGTGTGCGCGCGCGAACCGAGCAAAGGACAAGCTCCTAGTTAGGTTTCGGCGTCGAGGCCGTCGAACTTGAGCTGCGAGCGGATGCAGGCGCGGACGCGGCTTCGCCGCCGCTGCCACGCCGCCCAATGCAGGGTCCGGCCCCAGACGGTCGCGCCTCCGCCCAGGGCCGATGCGGCGAGTTCGGCCCCGCGAGCCGAAACGGCCAGCGCGAACACTCGCGAAGACACCTTGCGTGCGCCGATGCCGCCATGCCTGACGGGCGGAGCGGCATCGGCGCCGCTAAGCAGAGGGACGCGCCGAGGGCTCAGGCGGCGTCGGCGGACCGAGCGCCTTCGACCTGGCCGTGCGGGGTCAGCACTCCCTCAAGAACACATATGCCTTGCATCCGTGCCGCGAGCGCGAAGAGCACACCCGCGAGAAGCATCGGACCGAACAGCGTGACGCCCATGATCAGCCAGACGAACGGCTCCCAGACGGCGATCACGCCCCATGCAACGACCACGGCCGATGCCGAGAACAGCAGCCCAGCGGCCCAGTACTCGCGATACCAGCCGACGGCAAGCACGAGAGCGGCGAAGCCGAACGGGATGGCCGCGTACTTCGCCGCGCCAAGCGCCTGGCCTCCGCGGAACCCGTACTCCGCGGCCGCGCCCGCAATCACCCAGAACAGACCGCCTGCAAGCACGAGCCCTCTCGCGAAGATTCGCTCGACGTTCATGCGCTCGGGTCTGCAGCGCTGCACCTGAGTTCACCAAATCAGGAACCACATCTCCCGGCGTGCAGCGCCTCGATCAGGCGCTTCGCCTCTGGAGGCAGGTGCGGCTCGACAGTCGTGCGCCGACCGCCCACCCGTAGCACGCCAGTTCTCAGCGGTTTGAGGGTGTTCACGAACCTCCTGATGCTCATCCCGGTCACGGCTTCCGTGAAGCGCGTGATCGCCAAGGCGGCGAACACCACGGTCAGATGCGCTTCGATGGATTCACGCTTGCGGTGGAAGACGGGCCGCGCCTTCAGGTCGGACTTGGACATCCGGAAGGACTTCTCGACCTCGAAGAGCTGATGATAGGCGCCGATCACCTCGAGAGCGGGGATGTCCAAGTTGGTGACGTAGCCCTTGATCCCGGCCTTGCGGCGGGCCTCCGCGACCAAGGAGTGGTTGATCTCTCGTCTCGCGCCCGTGATCTTGAGGAAGCGGTTGCGTTTGAACTCAGCCGTGCCCTCCATCATGCGCTGAGCCTTGGTGAGCGTCTTGTCGATGTTGCTCCAGTCCATGCGCGCCCGCTTGGCACGGTACTGGTAGATGACACGCCGGGACTGCCGTCTGCCCGCGATGGTCACCGGAAGGACCGTGTCGAACACCTGGCCGTCTGAGAGCGTGGCACAGGTCTCTTCCATGTACCCGGCGATCTCGTAGGGGGTCTTGGCCAGCCGGGAGCCGACGATGTAGCCATATCCCAGCTCCTCGAGGGCGGTGAGGTTCTCTCCTGAGAGCATCGCCGCGTCCGCCACGACGGTGATGCCTCCAAGCCCGTGGCGCTCCGCGAACGCTCTGAGCACCGGCACGATGGTCTTGGTCTCGGCGCGGTTGCCCTCGAAGCTTGTCAGCTCCAAAGGGAATCCGTTCCTGTCGACGAGGAGCCCGAGCGTTATCTGCGGCTCGAGCCTGCGCTCCTTGGAGAGTCCCGGCTTGCGGTACTCGTCCTCTTTCTGGATCTCGAAGTAGAGCGTCGTGACGTCGTAGAGCACGAGCGACAGTGACGCTGGTGAGGCGTTCTTCAAGCAGATCCCGCTCAGGATGC
>JBBILP010000062.1:0-7068 GCA_037444885.1 Actinomycetota bacterium
GTAGCGGCTGCTTGCCAGCCGAATGACCGGCCGCTCGGCCGGGGCCGAGATCGCGCGAGTGACGCGGAGTTGCGATGGAGACGAGTGCCCGAAACGACCTCCTCGCGGTGGAGACGCCGGAGTCGGTCGCGCTCTCGTACGAGCTGGCGGACGTGGGCTCGCGGGGACTCGCCGTGATGTTGGACACGCTGATTCTGACGTTGCTGCTCTCCGCCGAGTCCCTGATCGCGACCATCGTCACCACGGTGATCATCCCAGCGCTTGGAGGGGGTGCCGACCGGGCGATGCCCTGGGTCGTCGGCGTCACGATAGTCGTCGTGGTGCTGACGTCGTGGGGCTACTTCGTCATCGGCGAGGCGGCGGCCAACGGCCGCACGCCGGGGAAGCGCGCACTTGGTCTCCGCGTGGTGCGCGACGACGGCGGACGCATCAGCGCGCTCGACGCCGTGATTCGAAACGCGCTCCGGCTCATCGACATCCTCCCGGGAACGTATGGCGTCGGCATCGGTTCGATGTTGCTCACGAAGAAGCGGAAGCGGCTGGGTGACATGGTCGCCGGTACCGTTGTGGTGCGCGAGCGCGCGGAGATCGCCTTGGACTTCGTGGGAGGTCGCCGAGAGGATCTCGACGAGTTGGCGCGGGACTTCCTGAGGCGCCGCGCGGCGTTCTCGGACGCGGCTCGATATCAGGTCGCCTGCGAGATCCTTGCCGCGTACGGCGAGCACCCGGGGCAATGGGACGAAGCGACCATCGCCGGCCGTCTCGCGGATCTCAGCGATTCCCGGGGTTGACCTCCTCAGGAGGCACGGATACTGTAAACCACCAAGTACAGCAAGGTTTACATAGTCTGGAGGCACCGTGGAAAACGTAGCGACAGCGCCGAGGCTGATGACGACCAGGGAAGTGGCCGTCGCGGGACTCATCGCGGCGCTCCTTTGCGCATCCGCCTGGGTAGCCATCCCGATCGGACCGGTCCCGATTACCCTTCAGGTCTTCGGCGTACTACTCGCGACGGTTCTGTTGCGACCGATCTCGGCAGGCGCCTCGGTGGGGACGTATCTGCTGCTCGGCGCCATCGGCGTGCCTGTGTTCGCCCAAGGTACGGCCGGACTCGGCGTGCTGTTCGGCCCTACCGGCGGCTACCTCTGGGGATTCCTTCTCGGCGCGGTGGTCGGCTCCGCCGCGGCTGGTGCGATTCGTCGCGTGACCTCTTCGACCTTGGCCGACACAACCGGCGCCGCGATCGCGGTGGCGGCCGTGTATGCCATCGGCTGGTACGTGCTGAACGCGGTCACCGGCATGGGCGCGGCCAAGGCGTTCGCCGCCGGCGTCGCGCCCTTCATCGCGGTGGATGTAGCCAAGGCGGTCGTCGCCATCGGCGTGGCGCAGGCGCTGCGCCGGGCCGGCGCGGTGGAGTAGGTCAAACCCGAACCGAGCCCGCCGACGCACCCCCGATCGTCGAACCGCGTCCGAAGCCGTGCGCGTATGTCAGACCCTCCCGCTAAGATGTCACCCAGGCAGACATCGCAAGCGGGAGGGGTTCGCGTGACGCGACCGGTCAGGTTCTTGCACCTCGCCGACGTCCACTTGGGCGCGGCGTTTGCGGGCGTGGACGCCACTGACGCCCGGGTGCGTCAGGCGCTCGTTCGCGCGCCATACGAGGCGTTCGACCGCGCGATCGATCTCGCCGTGGAGAGAGCCGTCGACTTCGTCGCTATCGCGGGCGATCTCTACAATCACGCCGAGAGGAACATCAAGGCGCAGTTCGCCGTGCAGGCTGCCGCGTCGCGTCTGGCGAAGGCGGGCATTCCCGCGTTCGTCGCGCGAGGCAACCACGACCCGGAGGGTGGCGGGACTGCCCAACTGGCACTGCCCGACTCGTTCCGCTCGTTCGCTTCCGACCGCGTTGAACGCATAGCCGTCTCGCTAGAGGGCGAGGAGGTGTGCGGCGTCTACGGGCGCAGCTACGCGCGAGCAGCCGAGACCCGCAACCTTGCCTCCGAGTTCGGGCGCCACGCAGACGATCGCGTCTCGGTCGGCGTGCTTCACGCCAACTTCGGCGGCAGTCGAGATCACGAACCCTACGCCCCGTGTGGGGCGGACGACCTGCGGGCCTCTCGCATGGACTACTGGGCTCTCGGGCACATCCACCTGCCCGGCACGGTTCTCGACGAGCCCCTCGCCGTGTACGCCGGATCCGCCCAGGGTCTCAATCCGAAGGAGCGCGGGGCACGAGGCTGCTTCCTCGTGGAGATCGATGAGAACGGACCCAGGGTGGAGTTCGTCGAGACGTGCTCCGTCAGGTGGGAAGCGGCCAAGATCGATCTCTCGGGCATCGAGTCGCTGGACGCCCTTCGCGAGGCCGTCGCGGACGCCTGCGCGGGTCTGTCAGGGGGCGGCAGGCCGGTGATCTCTCGGCTCGAACTCAACGGTCGGACGCCCGTCCACCGAGAGCTTCGGCGATCGGGCCTGCTGGCCGACGTACTCGAGCAGGCCAGAGACGACGCGATGATGCTCGACCCTTGGGTGTGGCTCGACCGCATGGTCGTGCGGACCGAGGACGAGATAGATCTCGAGCAGCTCAGGTGTAGCACGGACTTCGTCGGTGAGGTCGTGCGCGCCGCCGACGGATACCTGGCCGAGGGCGCCGGGGAGCTGGTGCAGGAGTCAATCGCCCCCCTCCTCGACAAGCTCGGACTTGACGCCGGCGGGTTGGACGCATCCGACATCGTCGTTCGGGCGCGAACAGCGTGCCTGGATGCGCTGGGTGTTGAGGGGTCCTCGTGAGGCTGAAGCGTATCGAGGCGGTTCGTTTCGGCGATCTGGCGGATGCGACGCTCGGGGACCTGGGTGACGGCTTGACCGTCGTTCTCGGGCCGAATGAGGCAGGCAAGAGCTCCTTCGTCGCACTCGTGCGGCACGTGTTGTTCGGGTTCCCCTCGCCCTCGTCCGCCGAGTCGGCCTACGAGTCCTCCGCCGGCAAGCGACAGGGAAGGCTCGTCTACGCCAGCGAGGACGGCGAGTGGGTCGTTGAGCGCGTCGAGGGGCCCAAGGGTGGACCCGTCGAAGTGCGCACGGTGCGGGGCGACGACCGCCATGGGTTGCGCGAGGCCCTGGTCGAGCGCGTCAGCCGCGATGCGTGCCGAGTGGTCTTCGGGTTCGGTCTGGCCGAGATGGCCGAGATCGAGGCGATGAAGGGATCCGATGACGATATCGTCATGAAGCTCTACGCGGCCAGCGCGGGACTCTCGGTGGATCCTCACGCGGCACGCAAGTCCATCAAGAGCCGCTCGGACGAGATTTGGGCGCCAAGAGGAAGGACCAAGCTCGTCGACAGCCTGCAACGGCGGCGCAACGAGATCAGGTCGGCGCTGCGTGAGGCGGGTGCCGCGGCGGAGTCCTTCCGAGAGCAGCGCGCCCGTCTGGGCGAACTCGAGAACGAGGTGGCTCTCCTTCGTCGGGCGCGTGATGACGCGGCGGCCAGACGGGGAGAGGCCGAGCGCGCTCTGGAGCGCCTCGAGGCCCTCGATGTCGAGCTGGCCGAGGAGCGGGCGCGGGCCTCAGCGGCGGAAGGAGAGCGTGCCGCCGCGGCGGAGACCGCCGCCGCGCTCGAACCAAGAGCGCGCCTGATCGAAGAGGTCCCGCGAGTCTCGGCACTTCTGGACGAGGTATCCGGCTTCGGTCAGCGGTTGGAAAGCGCAAGAGAGGCTCGCGCCGAGGAGGAGCGATTCGCGCGCGAAGCCGAAGCCCTGCTCACTCAGTGGAATACGTCTGCGGACGAAGCGGTGACCCTCCGGGTCGACGAGCCGTCGGCCCTGCTCGTCGCCCGTGCGCGCGAGGAAACCGCCCGCCTCGAGTTCCAGGTGGCCGCCGCGACGAAGGCCCGCGACGACGCCGACGCTGCCCTGGAGGCCGCGCGGTCCGGGAGCATCGGCGATCGGACTCCGGGCCGTGCGCGGCCCCCTTGGCTCTCGATACTGGCGGCTGTGGGATTCGCCCTGGCGTTCGGACTCGCGCTCTGGACCCGCGAGTACCTACTGCTTTCCCTCGCGGCGCTCTTCGCGGTACTGGCTGTTCTCGCCTTGCGCGCAACTTCGCGTGCTGCCGGTGGCGGTGACGACACTCGGCGACGGGTCGAGGAGGCCTCCCGTCGGCTGGCCGAGGCCACCCGGGCCGCGGATCTCGCGCGCACCGCCCTGGGCGAGCGCATGGCCAGCTGGTCGGCGGAGTCACAGGAACTCGGATTCGGCGTTCGCGCGGTCGATCCAACCTCGGCCGAGCGGCTTCTCGGCGCGGTGCGGGACTGGCGAAGGCTGGTGGGCTCCGCAGAGCGCGCGCGGTTCTCGGCCGCAGGCGCAGAGAGCGAACTGGAGCAGTTCCGCGTCCGGTTCGCGGAGGCGCTCGCCCCGCTGGGAGTCACGCCCCCGACGTCGCTCGGCGAGGTCTCGCATGCCGCGGCCGCCGCAAGAGCGGTGATAGAGGAGGCGCGCGAGGCGCACGTCGCCAGGGAGCAGGCGTTGCGAGTGACCTCCGACGCCGAGCGACGCCGCACCGAGGTCCTCGGCCGAATCGAGGTCGCCGCAGCCGAGAAGACCGCTCTGCTCCAGAGGCTCGGCCTCGAGGATTCGCCGGAATGGTCGCTGGAGGCCCATAGCGTGGTTGAAGGCGCTCGCGTGGCGCACGCCGACGCGGACGAAACGCACGAGCGCGCGTTGTCCGAGGCCAAGGAGCTGTACGGCAGAGTGTCCGCGCTCACCGCCGACGCGGACGACGCCGCCGACTTGAGGTTGGAGCTCGCCGGCGTTGAGGAGCGGCTGGCCGACGCTGTCGACGAGTACGCCGTCCTACAGGTGGCCATGCGGCTGCTCGGCGAGACTCAGTCGCGCTACGAGAAGGAGCGCCAACCGGAGGTGGTCCGAAGGGCGGAGCACTTCCTGCGCCTGGTGACCGGAGAGCGCTACGTCCGCGTGAACCTCCCCCTAGGGGGAGGAGAGGTGCAGGTCTTCGACACTGCATCGCGAGCGCGCACGCCACGAGTGCTCTCGCAGGGTACCGTCGAGCAGCTCTATCTGTGCATGCGATTGGGACTCATCGATCAGCTCGGGGAGGTCGGCAGGGGCATTCCCGTGATGATGGACGACGTGTTGGTCAACTTCGATCCCGAGCGGGCCATAGGCGCTGCCGCGGCGATCGCGGACGTCGCGACTCGGCGGCAGGTCGTGCTGATGACGTGTCATCCGTCGACGGCCGAGCTGTTCCAGAGGACGGCGTCTGACGCCACCGTGCTGAGGCTTGGCTGCTAGCCGCTTCAGCTAGTCGATCAGTGCGGGGATGCGCACCGTGAACACGGAGCCGCCGTCCTCACGGTTCGCGACGTCGATGCTTCCGGCGTGCGCGGTGACGATCGCCTTGACTATCGCGAGTCCCAACCCGGCCCCACCCGTGCTCCTGTCTCGGGACAGCTGCGAGCGATAGAAGCGGTCGAAGATGTGTGGCAGGTCTTCCGCGTCGATCCCGGGTCCGGCATCCGCGACCCTGATCTCGGCCATGTTCTCGGCGATTCCGAGCGACACCTCGACCGTTGTCCCCTGAGGGGATACCCTGGCGGCGTTGTCCACGAGGTTCGCCGTCACCTGCTGCAGGCGGTCCGCGTCTCCGAGCACATCCGCGGTCTCTCCCGCGATCGTCACCGTGACTCCGCGCTCTGACAGCACCGGAGCGAGCGACTGGACAGCTCGGCGCACCGCTTCACCGAGGTCGATGCGCCGCATCGGCAGCTCACCGGTGGCGCCCTCGATCCGCTGCAGCGCGATGAGGTCGGACGCCAGACGGCCAAGCCTATCGGACTCGTCGACGATCGTGCGAAGGAACCGGGTTTCGTCGGCGGGGTCCACGCCGCCTTCGAGGAGTGTCTCCGCGGCGCCGCGGATAGCGGTCAGCGGGGTGCGCAGCTCGTGGCTGACGTCGGACACGAACCGGGACTTGCGCCTCTCCTCCTGCCTCAGCTCGCTCACCATCCGCTCGACCTCCTCGGCAAGCCTATTGAAGGCATCCGCTACCGCCCGCGTCTCGCGTGAGCCGGTCGGTTGCGCCCTTGTCGCATGATCGCCGGCGGCGAACGCCTGCGCGCTTGCGGCCAAACGGGTGAGCGGACTCGACATCCACCGAGCGAGCAGCTCCGTGACCACGAGGGTCACGGCGACGTAGGCGAGCATCAGCACTATCAGCCGATCGCGGTTGTCCCTGAGAAGCGTCGTCACGGAGAAGGTCGTCGCGGAGACGTATGCTACCCCCCGCACGCCACCGTCGGTCACGACGGGTACCGCCACGTACATGGCCAGCCGACCCTCTGGCGTCGCTCTCGTGAAGGTCGAGCGTCGCCCCGCCAGCGCCTCTCGCACCTCCTCGCGCTCGCCGTAGGGCTGCCCGACGCCTGAAGGATCGCCTGAGTCCGCGATCACTCGCCCGGAGGTGTCGAGCACTCGGATGCGCGACGGTGCCTCGGCCCCGAACTCACCGAGGAGGTTGCGCAGCTCGCGCGCATCCTCTTGGCCCAGGGAAGGGCCGACGGCCTCGGAGTACGCGGGGGCAAGCAGTGTCGCGAGCAGTCTGGCCTGACCCTCGAGGCGCTCTTCGAGTTTGCGCACGCCGAAAGCTTCGGCTTCTCGCAGGAAGAGCAGGGAGAGCGCCGCGGCAGCCACGAAGGCGATGATCGCGAAAGCGGCGAGTAGTCGGGTTCGATGGTGGTTGGCCACTGCGCTCAGACGCCGAGACGATATCCGTAGCCTCTGACGGTCTGAACCACGCCCGGATCCACCTTCGCCTGAGTCAGCTTGTCGCGAAGTCGCTTCACGTGGGTATCCACGGTCTTGGTCTCGACCACGTATTCCCACCCCCATGCCTGCCGAAGCAGCTGCTCGCGGCTGAGGACGCGCCCCGCGTGACGCATCAGGCAGGCGAGCAGTTCGAACTCGCGCGGCGTGAGGTCGATGACCACTCCATCGGCCGAGGCGATGTGGGTCTCTTCGTCGAGCACGATACCCGCGGCTTGCACGACCTCACCCGACG
>JBBILP010000063.1:0-7060 GCA_037444885.1 Actinomycetota bacterium
ATGAGGCGACGCGCAAGCTGTCTCTGGCGGAACAACGCGACTCGCTGGTTGCGCGTTTGCGTGCTCGTGGGCGAGACTTGCTCGGACCCGGACGTATCCTGGTCGTCTTCGACGGCGAGGGCGGAGTGGGCGCCGCAACAGGAGAGGACACTCCGGTTGAGGTGGTCTTCTCCCGAGGGGAGAGCGCCGATGAGGTGATAGTGCGGCGAGCGGCCTCGGCGGGAGAGAAGGTCGTGCTCATAAGCTCGGACCGAGGTCTTCGGGGGCGCGTGGCCGCCGTCGTGACGTCGGGCCGGACGGATGTCCGAGGGTGCAGCTCCGCGTGGGAGTCCAGACGTCCGAAGAGACGCGGGAAGGGCGCCTTCTTGGCGGGAAGCGCGGGCATGCCCGCCGGGGCGAACAAGATCACCGAAGAGATGAAGCGCGTGTGGCTCGACAAGGAGGCCGAGTAGCTTGGTGCCCACACCCTTTCCTGGCGTCGGCGTTGTCGTCAACGTCGTCGCGGTCATCGTCGGTAGCGCGATCGGCCTGGCGTTCGGGCGAATGATCCCCGATCGTTTCAGGTCCATCGCTTTCAAGGCGCTAGGGCTGTCGACCTCCGTCATCGGGGCGAAGATGGCGATTTCCACCAACAACCCCTTGGTACTGGTGGGAAGCCTGGTGCTGGGCGCGCTCATCGGAGAGGCGATCGGGATCGAGCGTGGCCTCGAGAGGATGGGCCACTGGCTCCAGAGCCTGGTGTATCGCGCGCCTTCACTCGCACCGGCGCCGGCGCAGGACGAGCCGGGCAGGAAGGGGCGGACGCTGGTAGAGGGCTTCGTTACCGCGAGTCTGCTTTACTGCGTCGGCGCGATGACGGTCCTCGGCTCGCTCAGGGACGGGCTGGGGGATCCCACTCTGCTATACGTCAAAGCGCTGCTCGACGGTGTCGCGTCAATCGCGCTCGCCTCGACTTTGGGCGTGGGTGTCGCGCTCTCGGTCATCCCGATCGCGATCGTGCAGGGAGGACTCGCGCTCGGCGCCACCTCGCTCGAACCATACCTCACGCAGAAGGTGATCACCGAGCTCACCTCGGCGGGCGGCGCGCTCATCCTCGCCATAGGTATCGATCTGCTCGACATCAAGAGGCTGCCGGTCGGCAATATGCTCCCGGCGATCGTCATCGCCGGGGTGCTAGGCGCCTACTTCGGTTGACGCGATACGCTCGGTCCGACCCCCGAGGCGTCGCTCGCGCCGCTACTCGGCGCGCCAGCCTGGCAGCGCGAAGGCGCTCGGGCAGATGTCGGAGAGCACGCACGCTCCGCACCGCGGACGTTTGGCGTCGCAGACCGCCCGCCCGTGGCCGATCAGGCGATACGTGATGCGGAACCACTCGTCCCTCGGCAGCAGCGCCATCAGGTCGCGTTCGACCTTGTTCGGGTCCTTCTGTTCCGAGAGTCCGAGTCTGTGCGCCAGTCGGAAGACGTGCGTGTCCACCGCTATGCCCTCAACGATGCCGTACGCGTTGCCGAGCACGATGTTCGCGGTCTTACGAGCGACACCGGGGAGTCTGACCAGGTCCTCCATGGTGTTCGGAACCTTACCGCCGAACTCGGCGAGTACCATGCGGGCGGCCGCGATCACGTTTCGCGCTTTGTTGTGGTAGAAGCCGGTGGGTTTGATGTCCTGCTCGAAGACGGTGGCGTCCGCGTCGGCGATCGATTCGATCGTCGGGTATTTGGCGAAGAGCGTCTCGGTGACCTTGTTTACCGTCACATCAGTTGTCTGCGCCGAGAGTATGACCGCGACAAGCAGGTGGAAGTCGTTGTCGTAGCGCAGCGCGATGCCGGCGTCGGGGTACTCGCCAGCTAGACGACGACTGATCTCGGCCGCTCTCTCCGCTCTCTCCAAAGGCCCTCCCGAGTCCGGTAGGTCCATCCTAGCCGAGAAGCGAGCGGCGGCGTGACGGACGACGGGACGCGCTTGAGACAGCCCTGGACGCGTAGCGAGTCGAGCCGCTTGTTAGTCTGCCCGTTCCATCAGCGCCTCACACTCGAGCCGCAGACGTGGGATGTCCCCGACGGCGGTGGCGTAGACGGACTGATCGTCCACCGAGGCGTAGTCGTGGGCGAGGACATTGCGAAAACCTACGATGAAGCTCGCCTGCGAGATAGACTCAGCGAGTTCCGGTGATTGACGCCTCAGGCAGCAACCGCCTCGCCGATAATGAGGAACTGCCGCTCGACCGCCGAGCGCTTCTCATCCGACTTGAGGTAGGCTGCTTGATCAACCCCGAGAAGGAAGCCCTCGATCAAGCGGCATGCGTCAACGATGTCCGCGAGGTAGGCGATGGCACTACGCGGCATAGAGCATCTGCTTCGTGCGCTCGATGTCCGCGACAATGTAGCGGTTCTTCACAGCACCGACCATGACAAGGTCGACCTCAGTCCCGAGGACCTCACGGAGCTCGTCCAGTAAGTCGAAGTAGGCGTGGGCCTTGGCGTAGCCGTCCATCGACCCGAAGTCGACCAACAGGTCTACGTCGCTGCGACCGGGCTCGAAGTCATGTCCCACGGCCGAACCGAACAAGTGCATGTTAACAACCCCGTACTTGCGGCACAGGGCAGAGATGGCGTCGAGCTTGTGTGCGATTAGCGGTATCATATGGGGCCTCCGAGTTGATGTTACCCGAGGTGAAGCGGGCTCGTCACGCGGCCAATGGCACATAGTTCCACTCCTACAAGCAGAGTATGAGTTGTCCCGTCTCCGTTGGCATTTCGGAACTAGGATGCAGCGGATGGCGAGAGCCCGGAAGCAGACCGTGTGCGCTACGCGAGCATCTCGTTCACGCGACCCCTGATCGCCGCCTCGAACTTCGCCCAGGAGAGATCGCTCGCGGGCTCGCGGATGCAATCGGGGGTGGTTCCACCGTCACCGGTGACGAACCACGCGGCGTTGTACAGCCGCCTGAGCACCAATCGTCTGCACATGGTGATGGCTCGCTGCTGGTATGACGAGTTCCGGAACTCCTCGTCAACCGAGAAGTGCGTCTGGCGAACACCCACGGGCGAACTCGACGCGGGTTCATCCTGCATTAGGAAGACGTATCCCAGCCAGGGCGGCTTCAACCCAAGGAGACCCGTTTCGGCCGCCTCTAGGAGATCTGTGGCGTTGCCAAGCGCCTCCTCGACGCGGTTGTTCATGTTGTTGCCGTAGCTACCTAGAATCGACTTGAACTCGATTGCGACAACGACAACGCCACCATGTATGGCAACGACGTCCCACCGTTTCTCGGGCCGGTAGTAGCCCGGCAACTCGACACCATTGTTCCTGCGGATGCTCGACGCGGGCAGGCCACTCTCCCTCAACACGGACTCGACCAGCTCTGCGAGTGGGTCCAGGTGCTTGCCGCTTGTGACACCCGCCCTCAGCCCTGGATCCGTGTTGTGCCCCTCTCGCGGGCACGTTCAGCAGCCTCTGCGCGGACACACCAGCATTGGAGAACCGCATCCCTGAAGTCCCGACCTGGCAAAGCGTCCCCCTCAGTCCGGCATGCTTTCGATTCCGTAAGCCTCCATGGCCGCCGCTGTTGCCGCGGCGATGTCCCTCTTCTTGAACGCCTCCGCCAAGCGCACCTTCAGATCGTAGGGCATGCTGCCCGGTTCCGGAACTCGAATCCTGCGCAGGTACTGAGCCTGGAAGCGGAGAGTACCTCCGCGCATCCGCACGGCGTACGAGGACACGAAGAACTCGGCGACTCGGGAAAGCAGGATTCCTCCGAGCACATTGAGATCCCACTCATCTGAAGTGACCCAGTACAGATTGTGATGAGGGTAGTGCCCTCCTTCGTCCAGCACTGGCTCGATTGTCATCTTCATGTCCTGAAACAGCAGCTTCGGCCGCTCTCTCAGTCCAGGGATCACCTTGTCGATCGTCCGATACCAGCCCCGCTCGTCCTTCCTGGCCACGTGACGCTTCAACAGTCGCTCCTGGTGCGCCTGCAGATACGACTTGAGCTTCGGGTAGTCATCGAGGGGCACAAGAGAACCGTCGGACGCCCATGGGTTTACGAGCCATGCTTCATGCTGTGCGATTCGTCCGCACTTGATGTCCGCTGTCTTTACCAGCGGCAACATGCGGTCGGGTTCAGCGGACGTTGCGTCGGACGTCACGAAGACGCTGTCGGCCCCCGTTGCAATCCCGATACCCACCTTGATTCCCGCTTCCTCCAGGAGCGGAAATCGCCCTTCCAGTTCGCGCAGTAGTGACAGACCCTCAGGTGTTCCCGTGGGCCAATGGGCGTCGGTGTGGAACCAGTCAGCGAAGACCGTCGCGGAGAAGTCAGGATCGCGAACCGGCTGGCCTCCGTTGGATGACCAGAGTTCCAGACGGCTGGCGGCGTCGGCATCAAAGGTGGGTCTGGCAGTCGCATATCGTACCTCCCCCTGTCGGCCACGGGCGATCATGGTGACGGCGGGATACGCTGACACTTCTTCGGCGAAGGCGTCCACCCCATGCATCTCGTACACGGCTCGTACGTTGAAGCGCTCTACGACCAGCTGGCGCAGCTTCCTGCCGTAGCCGTTGCGCATCCAACGATCGGCGCATATGAAACATAGGACACCGCCTTGCTTCAGCGATTGGAGTCCAACCTCGAAGAAGCCGACGTAGATGTCGCTGCCCTCTGTCATGGTCGCGCATGCATCGACGTAGCGCGTCCGCAAGTCCCTCGGGATGGCCTCAGCCCTGATGTAGGGTGGGTTGCCTATCACGAAGTCGGCGGACTTGGATTCAACGCCACGCAGGAGGTAGTCCTCACACGTCACCCAGCGCTGCGCCATGTCCCGTGAGACTCCGGCTGGCCACCCCTCTTCCCGTAACCATCGCTGAACCGCAGCCCTACATGTCTCTACGTGCCGAGGCAGCAGGTCGTAGGCGCGAATCGCGTCCGTCGCCTCGTTAATGTTCAGCCCACGTGATCGGCACGAAGCGGACAAGCGCTCGATCATCGGCAAGAGGAACGCGCCGTCGCCGCAGGAAGGTTCGACGGCCACATGGGCAGCGAGGTCCCTGTCTGCGGTGTAGCCGCACAGGTCGAGCATCAGCTCGACCATCCAGGTCTTCGTGAATACCGCACCGTACTCCTGAATCGCAGCCACTTGACCCTCCACATCGTCACTTCTCCAGAATAGTCTGAAGGCGCGGACTGACAACGGGAATCCTGTCGCGGTGACCTTAACACGGGCTTTCCCGGGTCTTCCTGTATCTCCGCGCGGCAACTCGTTGCCCAGGAGGCAGAATCAGACTCGCACCTACGTTCCCTATCCCGTTCGTGACCTCCCTCCATCACCTTGACTTCGTCGCCGAGTTAGTATAGGCTAAGGGGCGCAGGTCAAGGGCGTGTCTGTATTCAAAGAGTGCGTATCACAAGGAGAGAGCCATGATTCACACGGAGAGAGCCATGAGGACCAGAATCGCGGCGGCGCTCGCGGCGGCGCTTCTCGCAGTACTCCTGGCGGGCTGTCAGGGAAAAGAGTCGGTGCCCAAGGGCGAGCCGCCCGAGGTGCGGGCCGACGACAAGGTCGTCGTCTACTCCTCTCGCAAGGAGGACTTCGTAGAGCCCCTGCTCGACAAGTTCACGCAGGACACAGGTATTGAGGTCGAGGTGCTCCACGCTGGGGATACCGCAGTCAACCGACTGAACGAGGAAGCCGCCAGTGTCCAGGCCGACATCTTCGTCAGCAACGATGCCGGCTCTTTGGAATACCTGCGGTTGCGGGGGGTCTTGGCTCCGCTCGACGACCCCATCGACCTGAGCGCGATCGACCCGTCGTACCGCGCCGAGGACGGTTCTTGGTTCGGCATCTCGGCGCGCACGCGCGTCTTCATCTACAACAAGGACCTCATCAGGGAGGGTGAGATGCCCAAAGCCGTCTGGGAGCTCACGGATCCGAGGTGGAAGGGACAGTTCGCCATCACACGCGGTGGCAACGGCAGCATGATCGCGCATGTCTCGGCGCTCCGCACCCAGTGGGGTGACGAGAAGACCGAGGAGTGGATCCGCACCATCAAGGAGAACGCTGGGGCGATCACAGAGGGCCACTCCGACATTCGGAAGGCCGTCGGCGCCGGCGAGTTCAAGTTCGGCCTGGTGAACAACTACTACTTCCATCTGCAGCTTCGCGAGCCGACCGACAACAACGTGGGCGTCATCTATCCCGACCAGGGAGACGGCGAGATGGGTGCCTTCGTTAACGCGGCCGGAGTGGGGATCGTTGCCGGAGGGCCAAACCCTGGGGCCGCCAGGAAGTTCGTCGAGTGGATACTAGCTTCCGAAAACCAGCTGGCCTTCGTGTCCACATCGCTAGAGGTGCCGCTCGACCCCACCCTCGAGGCACCGGATGGCGCTCGCTCCATCGACTCCTACAACGTGATGGACATGCCGCTCCGCTCGCTCGGACAGGTATGGGCCGACAGCCGTGCCCTCATCGAGAAGGCCGGACTGGACCTGGAGCTCAAGTAGCGAAGCGAGTGGTTTCCGGAGACTGAGATGAAAGCGCCCCTCGCATACGCGTGGGACAAGGCATGGAGGGGACGGCCCCCCGAAGGGTGGCTGTCCCTCCTTACCTCCGTCGTGGCCGTCGTCATGACGGCACCCGTGGCGTACGTCTTCGTTCGAGCTGCGTCTGCGGACGCAGAGCGCTGGGCGCGGCTTTTCGACACGCGCGTCCCGGCCCTTCTTTGGAACACCGTCTCGCTCACGGCGGTGGTCGCCGTCGCCACTGTGTTCATCGGGGTCGCGCTCGCGTGGCTGGTGTCGCGCACGGATCTCCCCGGCCGGAGGGTCTGGCGTTGGCTGCTCGCTATGCCCCTGGCCATACCACCCTACGTGGGAGCGATGGCATACGTGATTGTGCTCGGGCCACGCGGATGGGTCGCCGAACGACTCGGTTCGACCCCCGTCGACATGTACTCCTTCGGCGGTGTCGCCTTCGTGCTTGCGGCGTTCACCTACCCGTACGTCTTCCTGGTGACCACCGCGGCGTTCACTCGTCTTGGCAGGGCGCACGAGGAGGCCGCG
>JBBILP010000064.1:0-6894 GCA_037444885.1 Actinomycetota bacterium
ACAACCGACATCTGGCGGAAGTCCGGTTCCACACTGGAATCACGGAGAACGATATCCTCGCGTTCCTCGGATTGCTGAAGATGGACCCCCAGCACCTGGCGAAGGCCGGAGGCTTCGAAGTCCAACTGTGGGAGCTTCAAGTGGACACCATCACCGTGCTTGAAGTCCGCACGAAGGTCGTGGACGCCGATATCCCGGAGAACGCCGAGGGCGAGATGCCCGCGCAAGTGGCCGGCGAACCGTGGCCGCCGAAGGCGGACCGAATCGAGGAGATCATCGCGGGGGCGTTCGGGGGACGTCCGCGCGATCAGCGGCTTCTGGTGCGCATCGCCGAAAGCCCCAAGCTGATCTCGGCGTACTTCAAGGAGACGCTTTCCGGTCGCGGCGCCAGGCCCGCGGTGGCCTGGCTGTCCCGGCAGCTATCGTCGCTCGCTCACGCGGTATACCAGGAACTCCCCGGAGAGCAGCCGATCTTCTTCCGGTCGCTGGCCGAGGCGCTGGGATCGCTGGAGCCCGCGCTGAGGGCGCGCGTGCTCTGCGAGAAGGTACTCCCGGATGCGCGGCACGACGAGGCGCTGGCGATGATCGTCCGCCAGATGAGCATCGAAGAAGTGTGTCAAGCGCTCGCTCAGGGACTTGCCGACGGACACGTGTCGGAGGAAGGCATTGCTCGGGCGATCCGCAACTTGGCGCTGGTGAACCTCTCGTCGAGAGAGGAGGTCGTGGTGGCTGCGGCGTCCGCGATGCAGGCGGCTGGCGTTGACGAGGAAACCGCAGCGAAGGTGACGCAGAGTGCCGCGCCGTCCAGGATCGAGGTCAGCGAGCGGGCCGCCGAGCAAGGCCGTCAGCCACTCGACGAGGTGCTTCGGCTCGCCGATCTGGCTGTCGTGTCCAAGAGGGAGCCCGAAAACGACCCAAAGCGGGCGGAACTCGCTGCCGCGATTCGTAGAGGCTTCACGGACGGCGACGTCACCGCGGCGCTGGTGGCGCTCATCACGCTGGATAATCGTTCCACGCCATTCGCGAACATCATGTCGATCATCGAGGACAGCGCGCCTTACATGCTCAAGCGCGGCGACTATGAGGAGGCCGCCGAGCTGGCGGATGCTCTCACTGCGGCGGTGTCGGATGAGACGCTCACCGCGCCACAGAAGAAGCGAGTGAGCGAGGTCCTAGCGTCGCTCGCGAAGCCGGACGAGATGCGTCAGGTCTCGACGGCGATGCGCGTGTTCCCGGTCGGCAGTGTGGAACATGAGGCGTGCCGACGGCTGCTGCGCAGACTCGGCAGTCACGCGGTGGAGCCGCTACTGGAGATCCTCGCCGATGAGCCCGACATGACCGCGCGCAAGGCGATCATCGACCTCGTGACCGGAATCGCCACCGAGTTCGTTGGGGACCTGGGCGCGCGCGTGAGCGACCCACGCTGGTACGTCGTCAGGAACGTCGTCGGCATCCTCGGCAGCACCAAGGACCCGGCCGCACTCCCCTATCTGTCCCGGACGATCAGACACGGGGATGCCCGAGTGCGCCGCGAGACCATCAGGGCGGCGGCAACGATTCGCGACAGGCTGGCCGGGGAGATGCTGATAGCGGCGCTCGCCGATGACGACGCCCAGAACGTGCAGCTCGCCGCCAGGTATCTCGGCGCCTCCGGCGATAGGAGCGCCGTGCCCGCGTTGGCGCAGTTGGCGAACGGCGAGGGCGCGGGGAACCGCGATCTGGCGCCGCGCATCGAAGCGATAGAGGCGATGGGGCGTATCGGCTCCCCGGACGCGCTTCCCACTCTCGAGGCGCTGGTGTCGAAGCGCACGTTGCTGCGGTCCTCGGAGACCCGGGAACTGCGCGCCGCCGCGCAGGCCGCCCTAGGCACTATCAGGGTTCGCCGGAGCGGGGGGGAGGTGCCGGGCAGTGAGTGACGAGTGGCGTGACGAGAGCACCGAGTCGCCTGCGCGGGAGCCGGCCTCCGAGTTGTTCGGTTCTGCGTCGGATGCCGATGGCGCTCGCCCGTTGTTGGGCGAAGGCGTTCCCGTCTACTCGGCGAATCAACTCAAACGCGCGAGGGACCTGCTCGCCCGCGTGTACGCGTTGCGCAAGATGGCGAAGTTCTACCCGGTCTCTCATCCCGCCGTATCCGAGATCGTCAACGATCTGTACGTGGTGATCGCGTCGTACCACAAGGAGGGCGTCGATGTCTCGCTGGCGTTCTTCGAGGGCGAGGTCTTCTTCGGACAGCAGTTCCTCGCCGAGGACAGCATCCTGTTCGACCAGCTGATACGGTCGCTCAGCGCCCTCGGGGTCGGTTCGCTGGTCTTTCAGTCCGGGCTTGGCGTCGCAGAGCTGGAGCGAGCGGTGCCCGTCTTTGCCGCCGAGGAAGGTGACGTGACCGCGGCGGGAGGCTTCGACGCCCTTCTGGCCGCCGCTGGAGCACCGCATATCCAGGTCGGGCGCGTGACGGTGCTCGAACAGGGAGACCGGCGTGCGACCGACGAGGACATAGAGCTGGCTCGTCACGCGTACAGCGGCGCGGTGGACGTAATGCGTGACCTGGAGCGGGCGATTAGAACCAACCAGACCATCGGCGCCGGCCGCGTCCGAGGGGTCGTGCGAAGTCTCGTGGACAATGTCCTGAACAACCGCTACGCGATGCTCGAGCTCACCGGTCTCAAGAACTACGACGAGTACACGTTCTATCACTCGGTCAACGTGGCGATACTCTCACTTGCTCTCGGCTCATCGATCCTCCCGGATGGCAGATTCCTCTCGTCGCTGGGCGTCGGTGCGCTTCTGCACGACATCGGAAAGCTGACGGTTGACCTCGAGATACTGAACAAGCCGGGGGCGCTCTCGGCGGACGAGTGGGCCGCTGTTCGCATGCATCCGGTGTACGGCGCGCAGACGGCGGCGGAGATACCGGCGCTCGACAGGGCCGCAATCGTGGTCATCCTCGAGCACCACATGCGCTACGACCTCACCGGCTATCCCCAGGCGGTCACTCCTCGCCGCCAGCACATCGCGAGTCGCATCGTCGCGGTCGCGGACGCGTACGACGCGATGACTTCGCGAAGGTCCTACAGCGCCGCCAGGATGCAGGACGAAGCTATGGAGTTGCTCGCGAAGAACGCTGGCACCGCGCTCGACCCCGACCTGTTGCCGGTCTTCGTCGGAGTCATGGGGGTCTATCCGCCGAGGTCGGCGGTGATGCTCACTTCAGGCGAGATAGCGGTCGTGCTCGGTCCAAGCGTGGCAGACCCGCTCCTCCCGAGAGTTCGGGTCCTCTCGGATGGGGAAGGTAATTCCTTGGACCCGCATGACGTGGACCTGTCCGACACGGATGCAGCGGGCGGGCGCTCGATCGCGCGCTGCTTGGACCCCGAGGGCTTGAACATCGAGGTCAGCGACTACATGTAGCACCCCCCGAGTCGCGTTTTCGCAGGAGGGATGGCCATGCCTGGAGACGACACCGCTCGCTCTCGACTGTTCGGAATCCTGCTGATAGCGGCGGTTATCGCCGTTCCCGTGGTCACTGGCATCTCGGTCTTCTATACCGACGTGCTCTGGTTCCGCGAGCTGGGCCAGGAGGGCGTGTTCTGGACCGTGCTTCTGAGCCGGGCCGTCACCGGCGCCGCGTTTGCCGCCGTGATGTTCGCGCTTGTCTATGGGAACATCTACGTTGCCCGCAGAATGGCCCCGCGCGCATGGCTGAGGTCCGTCACCGAAGTGCCGCTGCCATTCGAGCAAGCCCTCGGCGACCTGAGGATGCGCATCGAGCCGGTCGCACGCTGGGTCATCTTCGGCATCGCCGCGACAATCGCCTCGACGAGCGGCATCGGAATGAGCGTTCGCTGGCACGAATTCCAGCTCGCGCTCAAAGCTACCTCCTTTGGCGTCGCGGACCCGCAGTTCGGCAGAGACATCGGCTTCTACGTGTTCTCGCTGCCCGCCCTGAGAGCGGTCTCCGACTGGGTCTTCGGCGCTTTGGCGATCACTCTGGTGGTGACGGTAGCGGTGTACTTCTTCGACGGCGCGATCCGCCCCTGGATGCGCAGTCAGGCGTTCGCCCCGCACGTGAAGGTGCACCTGTCGGTGCTGCTCGGAGTGATCGTGGCGAGCCGCGCGCTCGAGTACTGGCTACGCATCTTCGAGCTCAACTACTCGCCGAGAGGACAGGTGGTCGGCGCTTCCTACACCGACGTCAACGCGCAGATCCCGGCGCTGACGGTTCTGATCGTCATCGCGCTCGTCTCGGCGGTCATCATGCTCGTCAACATCCGATTCCAGGGCTGGCGTCTCCCGATCATCGCGCTCGGCGTTTGGGTGGCGGCGTCCGTGCTCGTCGGTAGCTTCTATCCCGCCATAGTCCAACAACTCCGAGTCGCTCCCAACGAAGTGGCGGCTGAGGCGCCCTACATCGAGCGCAACATCGCGGCGACCCGAGAGGCGTTCGGCATCGAGGACGTCCAGACGAAGCCGTTCCCGGCCGAGGAGGACCTGACGGCCGACGACGTCATCCGCAACAACGACACGCTGGACAACGTGCGCCTCTGGGATCCCAACGTTGTGGCCGAGTCGTACCGTCAGCTTCAGGGTATCCGCCCGTACTACCAGTTCCGCGACGTGGACATCGACCGCTACAAGATCGGTGACGAGCGCAGGCAGGTCCTGATCTCGGCGAGAGAGATGGACGTGACGCAGCTCGCGGAGCAAGCACGGACGTGGGTCAACGAGCATCTTGTCTACACCCACGGCTACGGGCTCGTGATGAGCCCTGTCAGCGAGTCGACCGGAAAGGGCATGCCGCAGTTCGTGCTGCGCGACCTACCGCCCGAAGGGACCGCCGGACTGGAGATGAAGCAGCCCGGCATCTACTACGGGGAAGGCACCAGCACGTACGCCATCGTAAACACCGGGATCGAGGAGTTCGACTATCCGATCGGCGACCGGAACGCGACCACCACCTACAAGGGAGCGGCGGGCATCGAGGTCGGCGGTATCGCCAGGCGTCTGGCTTTCGCGATTCGTTTCGGGTCTACCCAGCTGCTCTTCAGCCAGTACATCACGCCATCGAGCAAGGTGCTCTTCCGTCGGCAGATCTCCGAGCGGGTGACCGCCGTGGCGCCGTGGCTGCGTCTGGATGGCGATCCGTATCCCGTGCTATCGGAGGGTCGCATCGTGTGGATCCTCGACGGGTACACGACGAGCGACATGTACCCGTACTCCCAACCGACGGCCGGGGTCACGTACATCCGCAACTCGGTGAAGGTGACGATCGACGCGTACGACGGAACCACCACGCTTTACGCTTTCGATCCAGAAGACCCCGTTCTGGCTACCTGGCGCAAGGTCTTCCCCGACCTGGTAGTCGACGCCGCCGACATGCCGAATGGCATCCGCGAGCACCTGCGCTATCCCGAGGACCTATTCCGCGTCCAGGCCGAGGCGTACAAGAACTACCATATGCTCGATCCGCAGGTGTTCTATAACAAGGAGGACTCTTGGGCGTTGCCCGGTGAGGCAAAGGGCGGCGAGACGATGGCGCCCTTCTACGTGCTCATGCAGTTGCCCGGCGAGACCACCGAGGATTTCCTGCTCATGCTTCCCTTCACGCCGCGAAACCGGGACAACATGATCGGGTGGATGGCCGCGAAGTCCGATCCGAAGGACTACGGGCGACGAGTCGTATACGAGTTCCCGAAGAAGAAGGTCATTCTCGGGCCGGAACAGATAAGCGCCCGCATAAACCAGGACCCGGTGATCTCTCCGCAGCTCAGTCTCTGGAACCAGCGGGGGAGTCAGGCGCTCTTCGGCAACCTCCTCGTTATCCCGCTTGAAGACTCCATCGTCTACATACAGCCGCTCTACCTGCAGGCCGAGCGCACGGCGATGCCAGAACTGACGAGAGTGCTCGTCGCGTACGCCGACCGCATCGCGATGGAACGCGACCTCAAGAGCGCCCTGCTGACCGTGTTCGGAGAGGGAACGCCTACACCCTCTGCCGAGCCGACAGGCGCGCCGTCTTCTCCAGAGGCGGACGTGCAGCGTGCGCTTGAGCTCTACGAGCGCGCGCTGGCAGCGCAAAGGGCCGGGGACTGGGCCGCGTACGGGAAACACCTGGGCGATCTTGGCGACGTGCTCGAGCGACTCGCCAAGGCTTCAGGGACGCCGACCGGGACGCCATAGGGGACGGCCTGGCCCAGCGGTTGGGCGCGTAAGGTTTGCGTTTGTGGTAGAGTAACGCCTTGGTAACGTAATGGTAGGTGTCCGAAGTGCGTGCGGCCGGCGAGACCGGCACGGCCGCGAGACCGGCGCGTCGGACACGTAAGGCCGGTCGGGACGACGCCGCCGACGCCGGACGTCGTAGCAGACGGACCGCCCGCCGGTGACGCGGCCTCAAGAGCGCAACGGTCAAACGCCAAGAGCATACTCGTGCTTCTCTGGCCCAAGACGGCGATCACGCCTCTCGGCCGGGTACGAGACAGCAAAGCTCTCTTCACCCCCCAGCTGTCTTCTTCTTGCCGCGCGCAAACCCGGGTCGCCGTCCGCCATGTCCCCGAACCCGGAGGATCTGTGTGAAGGTACTTCATCGGATAGCCCGACCATGTGCGATCGCGTTCGCGATTATCGGAGTGGCCGCCATATCGGCGGCTATAGCCGTCGGATCGGGCTACATTCCCCCCGTTTCCGCGATTGCAGCGGAGAACCAGGCGGTTTCGGCCGAGGCCGACCCGTCTCACCCAATCGACGAGAAGGTCGACGCCCTAGCCGCGTATTCACCCGTGGCGAGCAGGGCGATGGTGGCCTCCCCCCTCATGACGCTGACTCCCGTGAAGGCCAAGCCAACCCCCAAGCGGCGTGCGTCAAGGAGTGTCTCCCGCGGCGCCCCATCGGGCTGGCGCA
>JBBILP010000065.1:0-6877 GCA_037444885.1 Actinomycetota bacterium
CGGCCAAACATGCCGAGGTGCTCATCGGCCACATGGTCAAGATGGCGTCGGCGCTGCAGGCACACTACGCGGGAGCCGTCGGATGGGAAGCGGTCAACCTGTTCTTCGCTCCCTACCTGGTGGGGAAATCGGAGGAGGAGATCGGCCAGCTGGCCCAGATGCTCATCTTCGAGTTCAATCAGCTCGCCGGCGCCCGCGGATCCCAAGTTGTCTTCACCGACTTCAACCTCTACTTCAACGTTCCTCGCCACTTCGCGGACACTCCGGCGATCGGCCCCGGCGGGGAACACACCGGGCGCACGTACAAGGACTACGAGCCTGAGGCCCAGGCGTTTCTCAAGGCCATGTTCGAGGTCTACCTGCGGGGGGACGCTACCGGCAAGACCTTCGTCTTCCCGAAGCCGCTGCTGCACGTGAACGAGGACTTCTTCGCCACCCCCGGGCACGAGGAGTTCCTCGACCTCGCGTGCCGAGTCGCCGCGAAGCAGGGGATCACGTACTTCGTGTTCGACCGTGGCGACGAGGTCACGGTGTCGCAATGCTGTAGGCTCAAGCTCAAGCTGAGCCAGGAGCAGCTCAGCGAGACTCGCACCCCGGAACTCATGCGCTTCTCGGCACTACAGAACGTCACCGTCAACCTTCCGAGGATCGCGTACAAGGCACGCGGCAGCGACCAGGCGCTCTTCATGGAGATCAACAAGGCCCTCGAGCTCGTCGCCAAGGCGCACGTCCAGAAGCGTGAGTTCGTCCGCGCGCTCCTCGACCAGGGCAAGACCGGTCCTCTCGGCCTGCTGACCCAGAACCTGGACGGACGTCCCTACCTGCAGCTCGAGAAGCTCACCTACCTGGCCGGCCTGATCGGACTGAACGAGCTCGTTCAGATACACACCGGAGAACAGCTGCACGAATCGGACGACGCTTTGAGGTTCGGCTTGAGAGTGGTATCAGCGATGTCCTTGAAGTGCCGTGAGCTCTCCGAGAAGCACTCGATGAACATCGTCCTTGAGGAAAGCCCCGCCGAGTCCGCCGGCTACCGGCTGGCGAAGCTGGACATGAAGTACTGGCCCGAGCAGGCTTCTCAGGTGGTCAAGGGGGACGTGACATCCGGCAACTACTACTACACGAACTCGGTGCACCTGGCGGTGGACGCCGATGTCGACTACATCGACCGTGTCGAGCGCCAGTCACGCTTCCACCCCCTGATCGAGGCCGGCGCCATCGTCCATGTGTGGCTTGGCGAGAGCGAGCCGGATCCGACCTCGATAGCCTCGTTCGTGACCCGTACCTTCCGCAACACCCAATGCGCCCAGATAGCGTTCAGTCCGGAGTTCACTGTGTGCGAGTCTTGCCACCGGACCACGCGCGGTCTGAGAGCGCAATGCCCCCTGTGCGGGTCGATGGACGTTTACGGAGTCACCCGCATAGTCGGCTACTTCTCGAAGATACAGACATGGAACCGCAGCAAGGTCGGGGAGCTCTACGACCGCGTGCGTACCGATCTCGTCGGCAGCAGCTGAGCGCGCAGACCCAAGGGAGGACACGTGCAGATCAAGCTTTTCGTCAAGGACGACTGTCCCAAGTGCCCAGCCGCGAAGCATGCGTGCGAAGGGCTCACCGGCCTTGAGGTCTACGACGTCGGCGACGTCGATGGGCTGGCTGAAGCCTCCTTCTACAGCGTCATGGCGACGCCCTCGATCCTCGTGGTGGACGCCTCAGGGAAGGAGATCGCGTCATGGCGCGGCGAGGTGCCCGATAGAGCAACCATCCGGTCGATGGTCGTTCACTAGGCGCGCGGCGGAGTACGCAGTGGACTACCTTCCAATTCCTGAGCACGCCGGCGGAGGACCCGTCGGGAAGCGGCGTTCGCCGACACCCAGGCTGGCCGGTCTGATACCCGCCAGCATGCTCGACTGGCCCGGCAAGATCGCCAGCACGCTGTTCGTCTCGGGATGCAACTTCCGCTGCGCCTATTGTCACAACCCGAGCCTGCTCTCGGCTCGCGAATCGCAGGAGGACTGGGGCGCTATCGTCGCGCACTTTCGCGCCAAGGAGTCCTGGCTCGACGGAGTCGTCGTCACGGGCGGAGAGCCCACCGCCGACCCTGACCTCCCGTCGCTGCTGACGGCACTGGGTGAGCTCGGAATACCCGCCAAGATCGACACGAACGGCTCGAACCCGTCGGTGCTGCGCCACCTCATAGCCGAGGATCTGGTGTCGTTCGTGGCCCTCGATGTCAAGACCACCTGGGAACGCTACGAGGACGTAACCGGCAGCAGCGGCTCGGCCGAGGCGGTAGCTGAGTCCGTTCGGCTGCTCATCGAGTCCGGAATCCGCCATGAGTTCCGCACGACGCTGTATCCGGGGGCGGTAACGATCAAGGATATCCCCGTCATAGCCCGCTACCTGGAGGGCGGCGCGCTCTACGCGCTTCAGCAGTTCCGCCCCGACAACACACTCGCCGAGCATGCGTCGTACGTCGCACCCTACGGCGAAGACGACATCCGTGTTCTCGGCGAAGTCTGCTCGACATTCATACCGACCGTGATCAGGGGCTTGTCAAGCTAGGGAGAAGACGCGCGCGGAGGAGCGTACATGCGCCTGGAGATACAGAGGATCGACAAAGAACTCCCACTGCCGAGATACGCGCATGAGGGCGACGCAGGACTGGACCTGTACTCGGCTGAAGATAGGCTGCTAGAGCCAGGTGAGCGCGCACTCGTCTCGACGGGGATCGCGGTGGCCATACCCAAGGGCTGGGCCGGCTTCGTGCAGCCGCGCAGCGGCCTAGCGGTCAGGCAAGGACTCGGAATCGTGAACACACCTGGGCTGATAGACAGTCACTACCGGGGAGAGGTCAAGGTCGTAGCGATCAACCTCGACCGCAATGATTCCATCAGTATCCGCCGAGGCGACAAGGTCGCGCAGCTTGTGATCCAACCGGTGGCACGGGTCGAACTGGATGAAGTCACCTGCCTCGATGCCACCACGAGAGGGGAGGGCGGCTTTGGCAGCACCGGCGTCTGAGTCGCGATCTGCCCCGCGACCGACGCTACGAGTCAGAGTCGCCGCCCTCCTCTCACGCAACGACACCGTTCTCACCGTCCGGCATTCGAAGGACGGCCGCGAATACCATCTTCTTCCAGGCGGCGGTGTCGAGCCGGGGGAGCCCCTTACTCTGGCCGTCGTCCGAGAGGCGCTGGAGGAGACAGGGCTGCAGTGCAGTCCGATTCGGCCGGTCTATCTCGTCGATAGCATCGATCCCTCGGGCGAACGCCACATCTTGCATGTCGTCTTTGCGGCGGAGATCGTAGGTGTTGACGAGAGCGCGATCGTCAGAGACGAGCGTGTTGTGGGGGTCGAATGGCTGGGCGCGGATGGACTTCGGCAGGCGGACTTCCATCCGCCGATCGCGGACCGCATCGCAGAAGACCTCTCAGGCGGTTTCTCGCGGGAGTGCGCGTATCTAGGCGCCCTCTGGGCGCCGTAGCGGCCTTTCCCACGCCCATGTGCCGCGGGCGGTCCTGCGCCTCACTCGCATCGGCCGACTGCATGCGTCTAAGTCTGATAATACATCTTATGTTAACTCGTATCGGAAGCCGCCCTCCGCCCGAAAACGCTGGCGGTCCTGCGGTAAGTCCGCCTCTACGCCGGGAAGTAGCGCTCCTCGAACTGCGACTTCGTTAGCGTCGCGAGGTCTACTTCCGCGTCGGCGAGCGCTTCGTGCGCGGTTGCGGAGTCCGCGAACTCGGCGAGCGGGACGGCGGCCGTCTCGTCGTCCACCTCAACCGCTTCCACGCGGAAGGACAGCGTCTCGCCCACCACCTGCTCCGGGGGGTCGCGCCACAAGATGTCGTCCCGCCAGTCGAGATCCGGCTCGTCGGTCTCGTCCACTCTGACTACGCGCAGCCGGTAGAAGTCCGCAGCGAGCCCTATCATCTTGCCATCACTCAAGTCGCTTCCCCATCTACCTGGTACCGCGCGTGGAGTACTGTTCGTTCGAGGTGATCCAGCCGATCACACCGGACGCGTCCCTGACGCGATACCAGCCGCCTTCCTCCTCGAGCAGAGTGAGCTTCTCGCCCGCGTTAAGGCCCCTTATGACGTCGGCCGTTGGCGTCGGCCTCACCCGAAAGTTGAGCCCGTCCACCTTCACGGTCACGACGTCTTGCGTCGGCGCCTGGCTTGCGGGCTCCTCCTTGGGGGTCGGCTGCTTCGCGGGCGCCTTCTCCTTGTCCCCCTCGGCCGACTTGGTGGGCTCGCCGCTCCCCGTAGCGGGCACTGACGCGGTCGTGTCGGCCGTGGGAGCGCTGCGCTTGCCGCTCCTGTAGGTGCCAAGGATGTTCGCGAGGATCATCAGCACGAGCGCAAGCACTGCGACGGCCGCGATGCCTTTGACGGTTTTGGGCCACTGATCCGTCATATGTACAATCCCCCACCGTACACGGCGGCCTCCTCCACACCGTACACTTCGCTGACCGCACGCAACACTTCGTCGGCGTCCTCGAGAGCGGTCGAAACGGCCGCCAGATCGATGGCCGCGAGGCCTTCCAGCACCTCGTCCGGTTCGACGCGCTCCACCTTGGCCGCCTCGTCGGCGATCGCCCGGGCGGCGTGCCCCAGCGCGTCGGCCGTTCCGACCATCAACGCGGGCACGGCTCGGACCTCCAGCTCGTCCGCGACCATCGTCATCCTGTGGTACACGTCGTCCAATGAACGCCTGTTCTCGGACCCCGAGTCGGTAGCGAACGCCATCATCCTCTCGTCGCTACCTTCGGCCAGCTCGCTGACGACATCCTCCAGCGCCCTGCGGCCGGCGGCAATCGCCTCGCGGCGCGCCACAAGCCCGATGATCGCCTTGCGCATCGCGAGCTTCCACCACGCCCAGCTGCCGAGTGCACCCACGCCGAGCACCGCTATGACCCCGAGCGCTATCAGTAAGTATCTCAAGGCAGGCTCCACGTTCGTCCCGTTCCTGTCGCGCCCGCCGGGGTCCCTCGATGCGCCCCGAGCGATACCTCACGCGTCTTCGCGCCGGTCGACCACCCTTCGGGCCTTGCCGACCGTGCGTTCAATGGTACCAGGCTCGACGAGCTTCACCCTCACGTTCAGCCCCAGCACCGAGGTCAGCTTGTCCGCTACCGACTTCGTGAACGCGACCATATCGGCCATCACATCGGAGAATATCTCTTCGGCGACCTCAATCTGCACTTCCATGTCGTCCATACCATGTTTCCGGTCCACCACTATCAAGTAGTGCGGACGCACACCCTCGATCTTGAACAAGACATCCTCGACTTGGCTTGGGAACACGTTGACGCCACGAATGATCAGCATGTCGTCCGTGCGCTGGCGCACCTTGGTCATCCGTGCGAGCGTACGCCCGCACGCGCAAGGCGCGTACGTGAGCCTCGTGATGTCGTGCGTGCGATATCGCAGTACCGGCAGGCCTTCCTTGGTGAGCGTGGTTATGACGAGTTCGCCCTCCTCGCCTTCTTCCCTGCGCTCGCCCGCGACCGGATCGATGACTTCCAGCAGGAAGTGATCCTCGGCGACGTGAAGACCGCATCGGCACAGACACTCTCCGCTCACACCGGGTCCCATCACTTCGGTCAGTCCGTAGTTGTCGAACGCCTCGATCCGCAACTTCTGCTCGATCTCACGCCTCGCGGCCTCCGTACATGGCTCAGCGCCGAACAGGCCGAGTCGCAGCTGCAGCGCGGAGAAGTCAACGCCGTCCCTCTCCCCTACCTCGGCCAAGTAGAGCGCGTACGATGGCGTGCAGACGAGTACCGTCGTTCCGAAATCCTCCATCATGAGGAGGTGGCGCTCTGTGTTGCCGGCGCTTGCGGGGATGATCGTGGCGCCGATTCGCTCGATGCCGTAGTGCATCCCGAACCCGCCGGTGAACATGCCGTAGCCGAACGCCATCTGCGCGCGGTCCTGACTCGTCACGCCCGCCGCAGCCGCCACGCGGGCGGTCAACTCCGTCCACGTGTTGATGTCGCCGCGCGTATAGCCCACCACGATCGGCTTGCCGGTCGTCCCCGACGACGAGTGGATGCGTACGACTTGCTCCATCGGAACGGCGAACAGCCCGAACGGGTACGTCTCGCGCATCACTTCCTTGTCGGTGAACGGAAGCAGGCCGATGTCGTCGAGGTCCTTGATGTCTTTCGGCTTGACCCCGGACTTGTCGAGCTCGTCCCGATAGTACGGAACGCGCTCGTACACCCACGCCACGGTGGATTGCAGGCGTCTCAGCTGCAACTCGCGCAGCTGTTCGCGGCCCATCGTCTCGTACTCGGGGTTCCAGATGGTCATCGTTCCCCTCCGCTCCCGTGCCAGGCGCCAAGGTAGATAAGCCGCACATCGTCGTTGGCCATGAGTTCCTCCGAGGACCCCTGGAGTGCGATCTCTCCCGTCCTCATCACGTACCCCCGATCCGCGTGCTTCAGAGCGATCTTCACGTCCTGCTCGACCAGAAGGATGGTCATGCCGCGCTCCCGCAGTTTGTTCAGCGCGTCGAATATCTCGGCGATCAGCTTGGGTGCGAGTCCCAGCGAAGGCTCGTCGAGTAGGAGCAGTCTCGGCCGAGACATGAGCGCCCGCCCCACCGCGAGCATCTGCTGCTCGCCACCGGAAAGCGTAGCGGCGGGCTGCGTCGCTCTGTCCTGGAGGACCGGGAAGAGCTCGTGCACGAGCGCGATGTCTTCCGCGAACTCGGCCGCCGCTCCCGGACCTTTGCGGCTGTACGCGCCTAGTCGTAGGTTCTCGGCCACGCTCATGGGGCCGAAGACCATGCGCCCTTCCGGGACGAGCGACATACCCAGCGCGACCATCCGTTCGGGCCGTCGTCCTGCGACGTCGATTCCCTGGA
>JBBILP010000066.1:0-6839 GCA_037444885.1 Actinomycetota bacterium
CCTGGGCGGCGAGATCGTCTCGGCGGACTCCATGCAGATCTACCGGGGAATGGACGTCGGCACGTCCAAGACGCCAGCCGAGCGCAGGCGCGTACGCCAATGGTGCGTCGACCTGGTCGAACCCGGCCGGCCCTACAGCGCGGCCCTCTACCAGCGTGCGGCGCGAGAGGCCATCGCGGACATTCACGAGCGCGACGCGCTGCCTGTCGTCGTCGGAGGCACCGGGCTCTACGTGCGGGCGGCGCTGGACGACTGGGATTTCCCGACGGGGGAGGCCGAGACCCCCGAGCGGGCTTCGCTCGAGCGTCTGGCCGACGAACTGGGCGCCGACGCGCTGCACGCGCGACTCGCCGCGATAGACCCCGAAGGGGCCTCGCTCATACACCCCAACAATGTCCGCAGGGTGATCCGTGCGCTGGAGATGGCCGCGACCGGCGTCTCGTACGCGGCGCAAGCCGCGCGATTCGCATCGCGCAACTCGGTCTACGACTCGACGTTCGTCGGCCTGCACATAGATCGCGCGCGGCTGTACGAGCGGATAGGGGAGCGCGTAGACGCCATGCTCGACTCTGGGCTGCTCGGTGAGGTGGAGGGTCTGCTCGCCGCCGGATACCGAGACGCGCTGACCGCATCCCAGGCCATCGGATACAAACAGCTCGTTCCCGTGCTCGAGGCGGGAGCGCCGCTCGCCGAGGCAGTCGAGCAGATCAGGAAGGCCACCAGGAGGTACGCGAAGCGCCAGTACACGTGGTTCCGCGCCGATCCCCGGGTGAACTGGGTCGACGCCACTGAGCTTTCCCCCGCAAAGGCCGCGGACACAGTGCTTGAACTGCTAGAATCACTCGGAAGGACCGTGCGGACGCCGCACGACCGCTGAGCCGGTCCAGAAGGGTACCTTGGAGGGAATCTCGGACATGCGCGTTCGCTTCACCAAGATGCACGGACTCGGCAATGACTTCGTCCTCATCGAGGACCTGGCCGACGAGCTCGACTTCGCCCCGGAGGCCATCCAGTGGGTGTGCGACCGCAACTTCGGGATAGGCGCGGACGGCGTGATCCTCGTAAGAAGGGCAACGAGCGACGACGCTGACTACTTCATGCTCTACTACAACTCCGACGGGACGACCGCCGAGATGTGCGGCAACGGCGTGCGCTGTTTCGCGAAGTTCGTCGTTGACGAGGGTCTTGTGCCCGCCGACAGGAGCGCGGTGGTCGTTGAGACCCTCGGCGGACTGCGGCCCGTCGAGGTGCTGCGGGGTGCGGACGGCAAGATGCTCTCGGCGACTGTCGATATGGGCGAGCCGGTGCTGACCCCGGCGCTCATCCCCACGACGCTGCCCGGCAATCAGGTCTTCGAGTGCCCCATAGAGACCGGACTCGGCAGCTACCGGGTGACCGCGGTCTCGATGGGGAACCCGCACGCCGTCATCTGGGTCGACAACGTCGATGACGCTCCGGTCGATTCCGTCGGGCCTTTGGTGGAGCGCCATCCCGCCTTCCCCCAGCGCACGAACGTCGAGTTCGCCGAGCTGGTGGATGAGCGCACCATCCGGCTGCGCGTGTGGGAGCGCGGCGTGGGCGAGACGCTCGCTTGCGGCACCGGCGCATGCGCTACGCTCGTAGCCGCGGTGCTCGCATGCAAGACGGGACGAGAAGCCGACGTCCAACTCCCAGGCGGCGCTCTCGCCATCAAGTGGGCGGAAGACGGCAGGGTGCACATGACAGGACCCGCCGCGGCGGTCTTCGTCGGCGAGCTGGACGTGCCCGACGAAGCCTGAGCTTCCGCGGATGTGGAGCCGCTTCGTTCTGCTACCATGTATCGAACTTTGCGTCCGCCCAAGCATCGGATTCCGAGTCGACCGTCCATGAAGGGAATGTCCGAAAAGTGAGAACCGCGCAGCGCATCGCCAACCTGCCTCCGTATCTTTTCGCCGAGATCGACCGAAAGAAGGAGGCGAAGCAGGCGCAGGGGATCGACGTCATTTCGCTTGGAATCGGAGACCCCGACACACCCACGCCCGACAACATCGTTGAGGCCATGGTGGAGGCTACGCGCAACCCGGCCAACCACCAGTACCCGAGCTACTTCGGTGCCAAGCGGTATCGCGAGGCGTGCGCCAAGTGGATGCGCAGACGTTTCGACGTAGAGGTCGACTCGGCCACGGAAGTCCTGGCGTTGATCGGCTCCAAGGAGGGCATCGCGCACATCTTCCTGGCGTTCGTCGACCCGGGAGACTACACGCTCGTCCCCGGTTGCGGCTACCCCGTCTATCACACAGGAGGCATACTCGCCGGTGGCCAGAGCTGGTGGATGCCGATGACCGAGGAGAACGACTTCCTCGCCGACTTCGAGAGCGTTCCTGCCGATGTCCTGGCAAAGACGAAGATGATGTTTCTCAGCTACCCCAACAACCCGACAGCGGCGATCGCGACCCCGGAGTACTTCGACCGCGCGATCGCGTTCGCTCGCGAGCACGACATCCTGCTGATCCACGACAACGCCTACTCGGAGATCGGATTCGACGGGTACCGTCCGCCCTCGCTGCTAGAGCGTCCCGGCGCCAAGGAAGTCGCGATCGAGCTGTTCTCGTGCAGCAAGGCGTACAACATGACCGGCTGGCGCGTCGCGTTCGCGGCGGGAAGTGCCGACGCGCTCAAGGCGCTCGGCACCGTGAAGTCCAACATCGACTCGGGCGTGTTCACCGCCGTGCAAGACGCCGCGATCGAAGCGATGCTCGGACCCCAAGACATCACGTTCGAGCTCTCCGCCCTCTACCAGCGCAGACGCGACATCGTCATCGACGCGCTCGCGAAGATCGGAATCGAAGCGCGCACGCCAAAGGGCACGATCTACGTGTGGGCCAAAGTGCCTGGCGGCTACACCTCGGCCGCCTTCGCGGAACACATCTTGGAAGCGGCGAACGTCATCGTCGCGCCAGGCAACGCCTATGGGCCGTCTGGGGAGGGCTACATACGCATATCGCTGGCTACCCCCGACGACAGGCTGGTCGAGGCCGTAGAGCGTATTAAGAACTCCCTGTGAGCGCCGGACGGAGGCATCTCGCCCCATGGGCGGCCGGTTCGAGCCACAAGACGTAGTCGCCGAGTACCACGACCGCGCCGTGCTCGTGGGTGCCGATCTTGGTGCGCGCGGCTGGCCTCTTGAGGAAAGCCTTGCGGAGCTGTCGCGGCTCGCCGAGACCGCCGGCGCTGAGGTGGTAGCCTCCGTGTCGCAGCGGCTTCAGCGGCCTCACCCGAAGACGTTCATAGGCGAGGGAAAGGCCGAGGAGATCGCGCAGATCGTCCGCGACCTCTCGGCGACCGTCGTTGTCTTCGACGAGAACCTCTCGCCATCGCAGCAGGCCAATCTCGAGACCCTCATCCCGAACACGAAGGTCGTCGACCGCACCGCGCTCATCCTGGACATCTTCGCGCTGCACGCAGTAAGCCGCGAAGGTAAGCTTCAGGTCGAGCTTGCGCAGATGGAATACCTCCTGCCGCGCTTGAGGGGTATGTGGCGACACTTCGAGCAGGCCGCGGCCGCGGCGGGGGGAAAGCGAGGCATCGGCACTCGCGGTCCCGGTGAGACCCAGCTGGAGACCGACAGGCGCCTCGTGCGCAATCGTATCGCGGACTTGAAGCGCGAGCTGAAGGATGTCGCCCGTAACCGTCAGGTGCAGCGTAAGGCTCGCTCCGATTCCGGTGTCTACCGCGTGGCCATCGTCGGCTATACGAACGCCGGCAAGTCGACCTTGTTGAACGCTCTGACGGGGGCAGGTGTTCTCGCCGCCGACATGCTGTTCGCCACCCTCGACTCAACGACAAGGCGCCTCGACCTGCATGACGGCCGAACCGTCACCCTGACCGATACGGTCGGATTCCTCCACAAGCTGCCTCACGGGTTGGTTGAGGCTTTCAAGTCGACCTTGGACGAAGTGGGGGAGGCAGACCTGCTTCTGCACGTCGTGGATGCTTCACATCCTGAGCATCGGGCTCAGATGGCCGCCGTGCGCGTGGTGCTCGGCGAAATCGGCGCGTCCGGCAAGCCCCAGCTGGTGGTATACAACAAGCTCGATGCGCTCGCGCCGGAGGCTGCCGACAGGATTCGGGCTTCCGAGCGGGATGCCATCCTGGTATCCGCTGTCACGGGCCAGGGGGTCGAAGAGCTGGTCACGCGGATCTCCGCCGAGACGACCCGCGGGTTCGTGACGATGACCCTGCACGTTCCCTTCACGCGCGGAGAGGTCGTGCAGGTGGCGCACGACCTAGCGCATGTCGTCTCCGAGACGCACGACGAGACGGGCACATGGCTGGTCGTCAGGGCGCCGGAGGCACTAGTGGAGCGTTTCGGCGAGTTCGTGGCCTCTCGGGAAGAGAGCGCCTAGAGCCGCCTGAAGAGCGCGACGACCTTGCCGAGTACCGCAAAGTCCGCGTGCTGGTCGGCGTAGATCGGTTCCATGGACGGATTCTCCGGCTGAAGTCTGATTCGAGAACCCTCACGGAAGTACCGCTTGACGGTGGCCTCCTCGTCGATCATGGCCACCACGATGTCGCCGTTGTCGGCGGTGCGCTGCTGACGAACCACGACGAAGTCGCCGTCCAGGATCCCCGCGTCGATCATGCTCTCACCGCGCACGCGCAGGATGAACGTGTCCTCCGACGCCAGTTCCGCAGGCAGGGGGAGGGTCGCCTCTATGTTCTCGGCGGCCAGTATGGGCTGCCCCGCGGCCACCTGCCCCACGAGAGGAACCGCGTGCACCTGGCCGTAGTCGACCGCGCGTTCCGTGTCCCGGTAGTCGAAGACCTCCAGCGCGCGAGGCTTGCTCGGGTCTCGGCGAATGAACCCTTTGGCCTCGAGTGCCGCCAGATGCGAATGGACGGTCGATGAGGAGGACAGCCCGACCGCGGCGCCGATCTCTCTGACCGAGGGAGGGAAGCCGCGTCGGTGGATCTCGGCCCTGATGTACTCGAGCACCTGTCGCTGTCGATCGGTAAGTTCGCGCTTGTAGCCCACGGCACGCCCCCTGACACCGAAAGTATGTTCGCCCTCAGTCTAGTGCACGCGTCAGTTCCACGCAAACATCCGTTCGACAGGGGGCTTGCAATCGAACGTATGTTTGCTATGCTGTCTCTAGCGAACATGTGTTCGTCACGGTCATGTCAGACCCACCAGATACGTTGTCTGGCGGAAGCGGATCGGACGGACAAGGGGAGGCGGTCACAGTGAACCGAAGCGGAACTCCAACAAGCGGCACCTATGTACGCGCCATGCCGAGACGTGCTCTGACCCCGATCGAGGTGGTGATTCTCGTCGCGATGATCGCCGCCCTCGCGCTCTCGCTCGTCGCGCCCATGCGCAGAAGCGCACGGCTGGTGAGCGAGGCTCGGACGGACACGTTCCGGGTGGAGGTCGGGGATACGCTGTGGGACATCGCTAGGCGACACCCCATCCCTGGGCTCTCAACGGCCAAGACCGTGGCGTTCATCCGAGGAGCGAACGGCCTCGATTCCAGCGATCTTGCTCCGGGCGCCGTTCTCATAGTGCCCGCATCCGCTACGGCTGCGCATAACGTCGCTCAGCGCTGACTCCTTGCCGACCTGCCCGCCGGTCAAACGACTGCCCCCAGCCAGCGAGCACAATCATGAACCCGACTCGGCAGACTCAAGAAGACGCTCCAGATTCCTCATTGCGGCCCAATATGTTGTGTGCTAGTGTCCTTCACAGCCTAGATATAGGGGTGGAGGACATGCGGTGTCCCTTGTGTGGCCACGAAGAGACCAAGGTCATCGACTCGCGAGAGTCGGATGCGGGAGACGCCATCCGGAGAAGGCGGGAGTGCCTCGGCTGCCAGCAGCGCTTCACGACCTACGAACGCCGCGAAGAAGTCCCTCTCATGGTGGTGAAGAAGAACGGCGACCGAGAGCCATTCGACCGCAACAAGTTGTTTCGCGGTCTAGCGGTTGCCGTGACCAAGCGCAACGTCACGTCCGAGCAGCTCGACGAGCTGATCGACGAAGTCGAGGCGGAGCTACACGATCACAAGCTCGAGATTCCCTCCAAGAAGCTCGGAGACCTCGTCCTGCGTCGGCTGAGGAATCTCGACAGGGTCGCCTACGTCAGGTTCGCCTCCGTGTACAAGGATTTCCAGGACCTCGATGAGTTCACGCGCGAGCTGAAGGAGCTGAAGTGATGCTGACGGCGTCGACATCGGGTCCGCATCGCGAAGGCAAGGGCGAGACACACGAGACAGACTCTGGAATGGAGCGGCCATGGTAATGGGGCGCGTGGTCAACGTCATCAAGCCGACCGTCGGCCCTGAGGGGGCCGACTCGACGGACATCGCCCTGCTCGTGTCCACGACCTCCAAGCAGGAGATCAGCACCTGGAACCGCTCCAAGATCGCGGATTCGCTGGTCAAGGAGGCCGGAATCGCGCCCTCGATCGCGGAGGAGATCGCCGCGGCCGTCGAGGACCGTATCGACAGCACGAACCTGGTCACTGTCACTACCGCGATCATCCGCGAGATGGTCGACCTCGAGCTGCTCGAACGCGGCATGACCATCGCCCACAAGCGACACTCCCACCTGGGCCTGCCGATGTGGGATGTCGATCAGATCATCCGGAACGCCAACAAGGAGAACTCGAACACGACTCACAACCCGGAATCGGTCAACCTGACGTTGGCCGAGACGATCCTGAAGGAGTACGCGCTGCGCAAGGTGTTCTCCGAGGACGTAGCGCAGGGTCACTATGTCGGCGACATACACCTGCACGACCTCGGGTTCATCATCCGACCGTACTGCGGCGGACACAGTCTCGAGTACATTAAGAAGTACGG
>JBBILP010000067.1:0-6756 GCA_037444885.1 Actinomycetota bacterium
GCTGACGACGCCGGCCGCCAACGACTGGTAGGGCGCGTCGCCGCGTTCGGAGAGCGGTCGGAGCGCGGGCGTATTCCGCTGGTGAATCGCGCCACACCGAGTGATATGATTGCGTATCGTGCGGGCCGAGCCCGGCATGTATGCGTACGTCTGGAGGTTCCATGGATCAGATCGGCAGCGTCGTCTATCTGGCCGTCGTCATCGCGGCCTTCTACCTCTTCATCATCCGGCCGAATTCGACGAGGCAGCGCCAACACCGCGAGCTCGTGGAATCTCTCAAGCCGGGAGATCGAATCGTGACGTCCGGAGGTGTGTTCGGGACCATCAGGCGCACGGACGGCGATAGCATGGAGGTCGAGATCGCCGACGGAGTGGTGATCGAGATGGATCGGTCCGCCGTATCGCGGCGGCGCGGGGAGTAGCATGTCGCAGGACGCGTACGCGAACGTTACGCTAGAGGACATACAGGGCGACTACGGGATCATCGCGTACATGGAGATGGGCGATGACTATCTCGGCGCTCTGGGATACACGGAACACGGTCTTCGGCACGCGAACCTCGTCGCGCACATCGCGGGCAACGTGACGCGTCGGCTGGGCTACGACGCGAGGACCGCCGAGCTGGCGGCCATAGCCGGCTTCATGCACGACATCGGGAACTGCATCGGCCGAGAAGCACACGGTATCTCGGCCGCACTGCTCGCGAAGTCCGCTCTGTGGCGTTTGCGCATGGATCCTCGTGAGATCGCGGTGATCATGAACGCGGTAGGCAACCATGAGGAGGAGTTCGGCGTCCCGACGACAGTCGTGGGAGCGGCGGGCATTCTGGCCGACAAGTCCGACGTGCACCATACCCGCGTTCGCAACCCCGACCCGTCGTCGTTCGATATCCACGACAGGGTCAACTACGCCGCGCGAAGGTCCTTCCTTCGGGTGGACGGCGAGACGCGAACTCTCACGCTCGAGATCGACATAGACACCGAGACGAGCCAGGTCATGGAGTACTTCGAGATATTCCTGTCGCGCATGCAGATGTGCCGCAAGGCCGCGAGCGTTCTCGAAGCCAGGTTCTCCTTGGTGATCAACGGAAACACGCTGCTATAGGCGGCGGAATCAGGACGGAAGGCGGAGGATGGACCCCAAGCAGAAGAACGTGCTGTCGCTTGCCGCGGCGCTCGTGCTCGTGGCGCTAGCCTGGTGGCAGTTCTGGCCTCCGAACACGAAGATCACTCAGGGTCTGGACATCAAGGGTGGGCTCTCGGTCATCCTCACGGCCAAGCCGGCCGAGGGCCAGGCGCTCGACGCTCAGATGATGGGCCGTGCCGAGACGATCATCACGAACAGGGTGAACGGCCTTGGTGTCTCCGAGGCCTCCGTGCAGCGACAGGGAAACGACTCCATCCTCGTCCAGCTTCCGGGCGTGAAGAACGCCGAAGAAGCGCAAGCGGCGCTGAAGCAGACTGGCCAGCTGGAGTTCGTGGAGGTCGCCACCATCACCGACACGGAGACCGTCGCTGCCTTGCGCGCCGGTGACAGGGACACTGAGGGCAACCCGATCAAGCTGAAGTCCGGTACCTACAAGCCGTTCCTCACCGGTGAGGTGATCACTCGAGCATCCGTGGGCACGACCGCGGACCCGCTCAAGCAGGGACAGATCACCGTCAACCTGGAGATGAACCGGAAGGGCTCGGACATCTGGCGCGAGACGACGCAGCGCTTGGCGCCGGGTCCCGCGAATCCGAACGGCGAACAGGTCGCGATCGTGCTCGACGGGCTTGTCCAGTCGGCCCCGTACGTCCAATCGGTCATCCCCGACGGGCGCACTGAGATCACCGGCAGCTTCACTCCGGAGGAGGCCAAGCGCCTCGCCGCAGTACTGCAGGCGGGAGCGCTTCCGGTCACCCTCGAGTTCTCGGAGACCCGGGTCGTGGGTCCCACGCTCGGCCAGGACTCTCTGCGCCAGGGTCTGTACGCGGCGATGGTCGGACTCGCGCTGGTTGGTGCGTTCATGGCGGTCTACTATCGCGGCCTTGGTGTGCTGAGCTGGTTCAGCATCGCGTGCTTCGCATCGCTGTTCCTCGGCATCCTCGCTGTGCTGTCGAGAGTCGGGGCGTTCGCGCTCTCGCTTCCCGGCATCGCGGGTATGGTGCTGACGATAGGTCTTGCCGCTGACTCGTCGATTCTGATGTTCGAGCGCTTCCGCGAAGAAGTGCGGATGGGCAAGACTTACCGAAGCGCGGCGCGCTCGGGTACCCGACACGCGATTGGAACGAGCGTCGACGCCGATCTGGTGACGTTCGTCTCGGCCCTCGCGATCTACCTGATAGCCATCGGCCCCGTGCGTGGGTTCGCGTTCACACTCATGCTGGGTATCGCATGTGACCTGACAATCGCCATCCTATTCACGCGAGCCTCGATCGTCTTCCTCTCCGAGTCGGTGGTGCAGAAGGCGCCCTGGCTGTTCGGCATGAGAGGGGGTGATGCCGATGTATAGGTTCCGCATCGACTTCATGGGCTACAGGAAGTGGATGTTCCTCTTCTCGGCCGTGCTGCTCGCAGTCAGCATCGCTTCGGTCGCAATACGCGGTGTCACTCTCGGCATCGAGTTCCAGGGCGGTACGGTGATGACGCTCCTGGGCAAAGAGGGCGTGAGCGTGTCAGAGGTGCGCGACGCGCTTGTGGATTTGAAGGCGCCGAATGCCGCCAACGCGATCATCCAGCAGACAGCCGACAATGGCTTCATCGTCCGCGTCGGCATATCCGATCCGGACAAGGCCGACGAGGTCTTCCAGGACATCGTTTCGCGTCTGGGTTTTCCCGCCCAGGAGATCAATCGAACGACGATCGGGCCGGGCTGGGGGCGCAACATCACGGACAAGGCGCTGATCGCGCTGATCGTGTCGTTGTTCGCGATCCTCGTCTACATCTCGCTGCGCTTCGAGTACAAGATGTCCCTGACGGCCATCATCGCGCTCGTCCACGACGTGATCATCGTGCTCGGCATATACGCGCTCGCGGGACGTGAGGTCACTCCTAACACTATCGCGGCACTGCTGACCATACTCGGCTACTCCCTCTACGACACCATCGTGGTGTTCCATCGGATCAAGGAGAACAGCCAGCACGTCGTGAAGCAGACGTTCATGCAGATGGCCAACGACTCGATCAACCAGGTGTTCGCGCGTTCGATCAACACGTCGCTGACAGCGCTCATTCCCGTGACGGTGCTCCTGTTCTTCGGTGGAGACACACTGAAGGACTTCGCGTTCGCCCTCGTAGTCGGCATGCTGTCCGGCTCGTACTCGTCCATCGGCGTCGCGAGTCCGATCTACGCACTCTGGAAGGAGCGCGAGCCGAAGTACCAGGCGCTCAAGAAGAAGTACGCCGGTTCTCCGGTGGTCAAGGGCGCGAAGAGCTAGAAAGGGTCGTGGCCCGCATAGGCGTGAGCTTGAGAAGGGGTCGGCAGGCAGATGTCGGCCCCTTTAGCTAGGATAAGGGCGTGAGAGCGCCCAACTGCCGAGGAATGTGGGCCAGCGCCCAGCTCGATGAGCGTGTTGTCGCCGAGGTAGCCCAGCAAACCGGTCTATCCGAGGTGACCGCGCGCGTGCTCGTCGCACGCGGATTCAGCACAGCCGAGGAGGTCGAGCGCTTCCTCCTTCCCGATCTGGACAGGGATTGGGAGGACCCCGACGACGTGCCCGGCATGCCCGAGGTCGCCGAGCGAGTCGCAGCGGCGATTCGCGGAGGCGAGCCGATCGTCGTGTTCGGGGATTTCGATCTCGACGGCGTGTCCGCGGCGGCCCTCACCAAGCTCGGCCTGCAGACGCTCGGAGCTGACGCGCGAGCGATCGTGCCGCATCGGTTCCGCGAGGGCTACGGGCTGACCGAGGCCTCGGTCGAGCGTTTGCTCGAGATGAGACCATCGCTCGTTGTCACGGTCGACTGCGGGATATCCGCCAGGCGCGAAGTGGCGCTGCTGCGCGCATCGGGAATCGACGTCGTGGTGACGGATCACCATGAGCCCTCCGATCTAGTGCCCGAGGGAATCCCGATCGCCAACCCCAAGATGGAACCGAGCGTCTCCGGATCGCGCTCGGATCTCGCGGGCGCGGGCGTCGCGCTGAAGCTGGTTGCGGCCGCGGGCCGTCGCCTCGGCGCACCGGAAGCCTGGCGTTCACTCACGGACCTCGCGGCACTGGGGACCATCGCCGACATCGTGCCGCTCTTGGGGGAGAATCGCGCCTTGGTCGCGGACGGCTTGGAGCGCATGCGCAGCTCGCCTCGGCCAGGGATCGCGGCGCTGGCCGAGGTCGCCGATGTGGACATCGCGCGGATAGGCTCCGACCGAGTCGCGTTCTCGCTCGCGCCTCGGCTGAACGCGGCCGGCAGGATGGCCGATCCAGCGCACGCTCTCGAGCTGCTCCTTGAGGACCATCCCGACCGCGCAAGGGATGCGGCGCGCACCTTGGAGGAGTACAACCTGCTGCGCCAGCAGGTGGAGCAGGAGCTCTACTCCCGAGCCAAGAGCCAGGCCGAAGAGACAAGGAGTCCCGAGGCCCGCTCGCTCGTGTTGCACGGGGAGGGTTGCCACGATGGCGTGAAGGGGATCGTCGCCTCGCGAATCGCCGCTGAGTTCGGGGTGTGCTCGTTCCTGTTCTGCGTCGAGGAAGGCCTGGCCGTAGGATCCGGGCGCTCCGTCGGGCGCGTCGATCTCTTCTCGGCTGTAGGGTCTTGTGGTGATCTCTTGGTGCGATTCGGCGGCCACGAAGCGGCTGTCGGTGTCACGGTCGAAGAGAGCGCGCTCCCGTCGTTCGCGAGGCGTCTCGAGGAGGTCTTGGCCGATCTGCCGCCCTCCGAGTTCGAGTCGGTGTGTGATATCGACGCGGTCGTCGAGCTTGACGACATCAGTCTCGAACTCGCGGCCGAGCTGGAGCGGCTCGCTCCCTTCGGGTTCGGTAACCCGCGACCGCTTCTCATGACGCGAAGCGTGTTCATGAACGGTCGCCAGCGCGTGGGGAAGGCCGCCGACCACCTGAAGTTCAGCGCTTTCGACGGGACGTACTCCGTCCCGGCGATCGCGTTCCGATGCGCCGATATCGAGGCGATGGAGCAGAACGAGGCCGCGCTCGACATCGCGTTCAACCTTGATGCCGATGAGTTCAGAGGACGAAGGCGCGTGCAGATGATGGTGCGCGACTTGATTCCGCACCCGGAGCCCACCGGCGGTCCGGCGGCCGAACTCGTCGAGGATCTCTTCTCGCGTGCCGAGGAGATACTCGCGCAAGCGGACTACGCGGGCATCGCGGACGCGGATTCCTTCCACACGAAGCTGGCCGGGGTCACGTTCGAGGGCAGACAGGCTGTCGTGGAGGAGTTGGCGAGCGGGACTCCGCTCAGGATCGCACGCCAGCCGACCAACGAGTACGATCCCAACGCGTGCGCGGTGATAGACCCGCAGGGTAGACAGGTCGGGTTCTTCAACCGCAGGCTCGCAGCCGCGCTGGCTCCATACATCGACTCGGGAATCGAATACGACGTCGAGGTCACCGAGATCACGGGCGGCCCGAGCGACGCCGAGGCCGAGAAGGCCCTGGGCGTGAACGTACTGGTCACGCGTCGCGCGGGCGTGTCGGACCCGGCCGACCCGGCGCTGCTCTCGGCACGACGTCAGACGCTGGAGGGACTGGGGGCCACCGAGCTGGACGCCGAGGTCCGCCGCGCGTTCCTCGGCGAGCGCGAACCGCACGACGCGCAGCGGGAAGCACTCGGGCTCCTCGAGCAGGGTGAGAGCTGCCTTGTGGTGATGGCCACGGGCCGAGGGAAGTCGCTGATCTTCCACGCGCACTCGGCGCGCATGGCGATCGCCAGGGGACTGGCCTCGGTGTTCGTCTATCCGCTTCGAGCGCTCGTCACCGACCAGGCGTTCCACCTGGAGAGCACGCTCGCGACGCTGGGCTTGAGTAGCGCTACGCTCACCGGTGAGACAACCGGCCCGCGGCGAGACGAGGTCTTCGCGGCCCTCGCGTCGGGCGAGACCGATATCGTCCTGACGACACCGGAGTTCCTCGATCTGCACGCGACACGCCTGGCGGACGGGGGTCGCGTGGGTTTCGTGGTGGTGGACGAAGCGCACCACGTCGGCGCGGCGAGTTCGACCCGACGGCCCGCCTACCAGCGGCTCGGCAGCGCGCTGGCGGCGCTGGGATCACCGCAGGTACTAGCCGCTACCGCGACAGCCGACAACGAGATCGCCTCGGCCATAGGTCGCGTTCTCGGCGTCCACAGGACCGTGATCGACGCGACGGTCCGAGACAACCTGGAGATAGCGGACCGTCGTTCGGCATGCGAGAAGACCCAGGACAAGGAGGTCTACGTATCGTCGCTTTGCGCTTCGGGGGCCAAGACGATCATCTACGTCAACAGTCGCGAGCAGACCGTCAGGCTCGCCGACTCGATTCGCAGGCGCGTGCCGCGGTTGCGCTGGGCGACGTCTTTCTACAACGCCGGGATGAGTCGCGAGGCTCGGCTCGCGGTGGAGCGCGCGTTTCGCAAGAGCGAGCTCTCTGTCGTGGTCGCGACGAGCGCGTTCGGCGAAGGAGTCAACATCCCCGACGTGCGCAACGTCGTGCTGTACCACATGCCGTTCGGTCAGATCGAGTTCAACCAGACCTGCGGGCGCTGCGGCAGGGACGGAGAGCCGGCGCACGTGCACCTGCTCTTCGGGCCGAGGGACGCGCGGCTGAACGAGCGGATCCT
>JBBILP010000068.1:0-6734 GCA_037444885.1 Actinomycetota bacterium
CCGGGCCGGCGTGAGCCAGATCGGCGGCTCGCACGGCGTATCCGTCCATCGCGGAGTTGTCGAACGGCGCCACATCGATGTCGGAGCGCGCGTCCTCGGCCAGCACTCGCCCGAGCGCATCCAGTAGCGGAACGCGCTCGACGTCGAGACGCCTCACCCGCGCGAAGACCAGCTCGCGCGCTTGCTCGACGCTCATCGTCACGACGCAGTCACCTCCGATACCACGCGCTCGGGGTGCGTGTAGACGGTCAGCGAATCGCCGCGCGCGTAGCCCACCAAGGTGACACCGACCTCCGCCGCGACCTCGGCCGCCAAGTCGGTCACAGCGCTGAGCGACACCACAACGGGGACTCGCGCTTTCGCGGCCTTGACCGCCATCTCGTAGCTGATTCTGCCGGTCGAGAGCAGCACGACGTCCTCGGTGCCGATTCCGTCGAGCCAAGCGCGGCCGAGGAGCTTGTCCATGGCGTTGTGCCGACCGACGTCCTCGCGGACGTACGCCAGTTCGCCCTCGCGCGCAAGCGCGCACGAGTGCATACCGCCCGTGTCGCGATGGCGCGCGGCAGCCTGCGTCATCCGCCGCATGAGCGCGAGGATCTCGCCCGCGTCCATGCGAAGCTCCGAGTCCACCCTGGCCAGGCCCTTCGCGTGCCCTACGGAGGCGAAGGTGACGCCCTTCCCGCAGCCGCTCGTCAGGTAGCGCGAGCGGTACACCAGGTCCTCGGGCACGGGTTCGTCCGTCCGCACGTACGCCAGCCCGCGCTTCTTGTCCACGTCGACGCCGTGCATCGCCGATCGGTCGGCGATCAGTCCCTCCGAGAGTAGGAAGCCGACCGCGAGTTCCTCGAGGTCCTCGGGGGACGCCTGCACGGTGGCGATCTCGGAGTCGTTCATGTGGATCGTGATCGGGCGCTCGCTCGGCATCGGGCGCGAGACGATCCTCGCTTTGGCCGGCGCTACCGACTCTGGTATCGCCGAGCCGGCGGCCGCCGTCGCCTCGCTCAGGTCCTCCGGGGTGTTCACGTTGATCAGGCTGCGCAGAGCGGGGTCCGCGGCTCGCAGGGCTTCCGTCGTGACCTCGGCTACGGTCACGTCCCTGAAGAACGCGACAAGTCGCCGCCGACCGGACTCCAGCGCTTCGCGCACGAAGGGAAGGCAATCTCGGTGGTAGAGCGCGAGCAAGGGCTCGGGTCCGTCCGGCGTCACTGGGACTACGACCAGCGCTCCGTCCCTTGCATCCCATAGGGCTCGGACGATGTCGGGCTCCACCCAAGGCATGTCGGCGGCCACCGCGAGCACCCAATCGTCCTCGGAGGCGGCGAGAGCGGTTGCCAGCCCGCCCAGCGGTCCCTGGTAGGGTACTTCGTCGACCACGATTCGAACGTCGAGGGGAAGATCGAGGTGCTCGATCGAGTCGGGACGGTTGGTGGCCACGATGACGTGCCGGCACACGCTGGAGACGGCATCGATGACGCGCGAGACGAGCGCCTTGCCCTCGACCTCGAGCAGCGTCTTGTCGACCCCCATGCGCAGCGACCGACCGCCTGCGAGTACCGCGGCGGTCACGGGGAGACGCTCTGGCTCTGCGTTGTCGTACATCCCTGCTCCTAGCTGCGCGTACTCACATTGTCCCACACGGGTCGAACGCGAACCGCCGTCGCCTTGAATACCGCGACGGCCGGAATCCCCGGAGCGAGGCCGAGGTCCGCGACGGCCGCGCGAGACACGGCCGCCGCGAGCCGGACTCCACCGCTCTCGACCACAACCGAGTAGGTCGCTCCACGCGCCGTTACGCTCTCCACGACGCAAGGCAGCCGGTTGCGAGCCGTGGAGTGAGGCATCTCGGCCCCCGCTTCGAACAGCAAGACGTCCTCGGGGCGTATGCCCAAAGAGACGCGCTCGCCTTCTCGGCATTCGGCGACCGCAAAGACCTCGACGCCCTCGCAGACGATGCGAGCGAGACCTTCCTCGCAAGCACCTACCACGCCCTTGAGGGGCGCTCCCATGCCGAAGAAGGAGGCCGTCCACTCGTCGTCGTGCACCGAGGCGACCTCGTCCGTCGGGCCGGACGCGACGAGACGCCCGCCCCTCATGATGGCGAGCAGCGGGGCCACCACCATGGCCTCGTCCTGGTCGTGCGTGACGTAGAGAGTGGTCACGGCCTCGGCGGCGAGTATCCGAGCGAATTCCCTGGCAAGCCGCCCCTTTTCGAGCGGATCCAGCGATGCCAGCGGCTCGTCGAGCAGCAGCACGTCGGGGCGCAACACGAGCGCGCGGGCCAGTGCTACGCGCTGCGCTTCCCCGCCGGAGAGCGTGAGCGCGGACCGCGAGCCCATCTCGGCCAGCCCCACGTGCTGGAGCGCTTCGGCGACGCGGCGGCCGCGCTCGGATGCGCGCACGCTCCGGAGCTTCAAGCCGTACGCGACGTTGTCCGCGACGGTTCCCTTGAAGAGGTAGGGCCGCTGGAAGACAGCGGCCATGCGCAATCTCGCGTAGCGGTCACGGCAGCTCACGTCCTCCCCGCCAAGCAGTACCCGGCCCGCGTCAGGACGCATGAGCAGCCCGAGGATCGCGAGGAGAGTGGACTTGCCCGAGCCCGACGGTCCGAGCAGTGCCAGCGCCTGTCCCGCGGGGATGTCGACGCGATCCACGTCGAGTGCGCGTCGGCCGCGATAGCTCTTTCGCAGTCCGACGCCGGAGAGCGCGATGCCTTGTCCGATGTCTTGCGCGGGAGTCATCGGCTGTACCTGTCGTCGGCGTGCTGGTGCGTCGCGAGAAAGACGTTGACCACCAGCACCAGGGTGAGAAGGACTCCGCCGAGAGCCAGGGCGAGTCCGAAGTGGCCCTTACGCGCCTCTTGCACGATCGCGGTCGTCATCACGCGCGTCTGACCCGAGATGTTGCCTCCCACCATCATCACGGCGCCGACCTCGGAGATGATGGCGCCGAACCCCGCGGCGACCGCCGCCGCGACGCCGAAGCGTGCCTCCCGCAACGTCAGCATCGCCTCCTGGAGCCTGGACGCGCCCAGCGACCTCGCCTGAAGTCGCAGGTCGCGCGGAACCGACGCCACGGCAGCCGCGGTGATAGCGACGATCAGCGGCGTGGCGATGATCACCTGGGCGAACACCATGGCCTCGGTCGTGTAGAGCGCCTGTAGCGTGCCGAGGGGGCCTCGGCGCGACAACAGCATCACGACGAACAGGCCCACGACGACCGGGGGCAGCCCCATGCCGGTGCTCGCGAGAACGAGCAGTGCCCTGCGTCCGAAGAACCGGACCCCGCCGAGCACAAACCCGGCGGGGATACCGATCGTGAGCCCGATGAGAGTCGCGAGCAGCGAGACCTTGAGCGAGGTGCCCACGATCTCGCGCACGTCGAGCGCGCCGGAGGAGAGCATGCCCGCCGCCTCCCGAATCGCATCGATGAAGACTCCCACGGCGGCTCCTACTTCGCGTTAGGTGTGAAGAGCGGCTGCCCGAACTTCTCCACCCCGAACTCGCCGATGACCGCCTGGCCCTCAGGACTGGTTATCCAGTCCGCGAAAGCCTTCGCCCCCTCGGCGTTCGCGGCCCCCGCGACCGGGATAACACCGTACTGGTTCAGCAGGGACTTCGCGTTCTCCACCAGCACCTCGAGATCGAGAGCGTCCTTCATCGACAGATAGGTCGCTCTGTCGGCGATGGTGTACGCCTGCTTCTCGGACGCGATCTTGAGCGTCTCGCCCATGCCTTGCCCCACGGAGAGGTACCACGAACCGGTGGGCTCGACACTCGCCGCTTCCCACAGCTTCTTCTCGCGATTGTGCGTCCCCGAGTCGTCGCCGCGAGAGACGAACGTCGCCTTGGAGGCCGCGATGGTAACCATCACGGAGGTGGTGTCGGCGGAGCCCATGACCCTGGCCGGGTCGGACGCCGGACCCAGGATCACGAAGTCGTTGTACATGACGTCGCGCCGCTCGGTCCCGAATCCGTCCGCCACGAACTTCTCCTCGTCGGTCTTGGCATGAACGAGCAGTACGTCCGCGTCCTTCATCTCGCCGAGCTTCAGTGCCTCCCCCGTGCCTACAGCCACGATCTTGAGTTCGTACTGCGGGTACGCCTCATGGAAGGCCGGCAGCAGCACGTCGAAGAGCCCCGAGTCTTCCGTGGACGTTGTCGATGCCACGACGACCGGCGTGCGTTCCGCGGGCGACGCGGTGGTCGTGGCCTGCTCCTTTTGTGCGCATCCCCCGAGCGCGAGCAGGGCCGAGAGCAGGGGTATCCACAGATAGCGAAACAACCGGCTTGTCACGCGCACTCCTTTCCAAGTACGGGAGGCCATCGGGTTTCCCCGGTGACCCTATCGGTCCGTGTCCCATGGCCGGAACCGGTTCGGCTTTAGGGACGTCGGACTCGGAGTAGTCCGCTCGCGGCGGGCATACCGAGGATATGCCCGGCCGCGTGGACAGGTCAAACCGCCGGAGACGGCGTGAGCTCTCTGTCGAACGTCCGGCAGTTGAGCCCCGAGCGAAGTCGGCTCGAACTGCTTTTCGAATCACACGCCGCCCTACCGGCGGCTCGCCCAGTAGAACGGACGGCGACGATCATGCGCCACCGCAAGAACCCTCACGCTCTCGTCGACAACAGAGTACTTCACGGAATACGGGAAGCGTTCCACGCGGAGGCTGCGGATACGACCGCGAATCACGGGAGCGCCCTCAGGGTGGCGCTGGGCCTTGGCGACAGCATCTTCAACCGCTGAGATGAATGCCTCGCCCAGAGAAGCACGCTCGACAGCGTAGAAGGCAGCGGCTTCATCGAACTCGGCGGCGGCCTCCTCGTGGAAGGTGCGCGAGCGCCTCAACGCAGACGAGCCCGGGCGGCGGCGTACACCTCGTCTGCCGGGATGCAGCGCGCAGTGCCGGCGTCAATCTCCGCATCACGTCGCAGCGCCTCTTCGACCCAGAGCTGCTCAATCTCGTCTTCCGGCAGGTCGTCCAGGCTCGACAGCAGTTCTCTAGCAAGATCGGCGCGGCTCGCGGAATCAAGGCTAAGCGCTTGGCGCTTCAGTTCATCAATGGTCATCGCGAATCACCTCTCAAGTGTAGTCCCGCGACCGCAATCATACGACGCGCCCTCACACCCTAGCCAGGCTCCGCTACCGCCATCGTGCGCCCAGGCTCTGCGCGCGGGGCGCGAATGCGCGATGACGCCTGCAGCGGAGCGCCGCTAGCCGGAGCGCTCGCGGAGGTAGTCTCTCAGCGCGTCCGCCGCCCGCGTAAGCGTGCCCCTCGGCGACACGAGATAGAGAGGGCGCTTCACTGGGAAGTCGAGCACTGGCAGCTCCACCACGGTGCCAAGTGTCAGCGCTTTCTCGGCGACCCAGCGACTGACGACGCCGAGTCCCATCCCGCCCTCTACCGCGCTAACGACCGCCTCGGACGAACCCAGCTCCATTACGACCTGCAGGTCGCCGGCGTTGACTCCCGCCGAGGAGAAGGTGGCCTCCATCACCGTGCGCGTGCCGGACCCGCGCTCACGCATGATGAAGGGCCGTTCCGCCACGTCCTGAATGGTGAGCCTCGAGCCCGAGGCCGCGTGCTTGTCGGTCGGCGGCGCGATCATGAGGACGTCGTCAGAGCCGCACTCCTCGGCCACAACGCGTGCTCCAGGCACCTCGGCGCCGGCCATGCCGAGATCGGCGTCCCCGCGCTCCACCGCGTCGATCACTTGCGCGGTGTCCATCACCGCCAAGGACACGCCGACCTCAGGATGCACTTGCAGGAAGTCGCCGAGCAGCCGAGGGAGAACGTACTGCCCCGGTGTCGTGCTCGCCGCCAGGCCAAGCCGCCCGGAGACGCGCCCGGCCATGCTCTCGATCGCGTAGCGCGCCTCGTCGACCTCGGTGAGCAGCTTGCGAGCGTAGGGCAGGAGTACCCGGCCGGCCTCCGTGAGCTCGACGCGCCGATACCTGCGCTCCAGCAGGGTCGCGCCCAGGTCGGATTCGAGGGCCTGTATCTGCATGGTCACCGCGGGCTGAGACACTCCCAGCACGCGAGCGGCGTTCGAGAAGGACTTGTGCTCCACCACCGTCACGAACGTGCGTACGTGCGAGATGTTCATCCTGTCACCTCTCGGCCGAGCCACATACCGACATGCTAGCGCAAGGAACAACCGCCGACACGGGGCCGAACGGGGTATCATGTAAGTGATAACGTTCTCACTACGGCATAAGGACCCTCCATGCCGCATCGGCACCGCAAGGCTTTCGGGAGCGGGCGACGCAGCCGTCAGCGCACGGCCGTGCTTGGCGCCGTCGAGGGCCTGGCGGGCGCTTTCACGGTCGCCGAAGTGGCGCGAGAGGCCCGGCGTGTCGCGCCGGAGGTCGGAACCGCCACCATCTACCGCGCGATTTCGGCGATGGTCGAGTCCGGGCACATCGAACGAGTGGGTTCCCAGGGCCTGTCGGCTCTGTACGCCAGGTGCGCCGAGGGACATCACCACCACCTGGTCTGCACTTCTTGCGGCGCGACGGCGATCGCGCACTGCCCCGTCATCGAACAGGACTCCCTCGCCGCGGACCCGGACGGCTTCCTCGTCACCGGGCACGAGCTTCGCCTGTTCGGTCTTTGCGCCTCGTGCCGCCCGGGAGAAGCGACATGACCCACATCCACATACCCGACGGCGTCCTCCCCTTCTGGCTTTGGGGCGCGGGCTGGCTGGTCGCGATCGCCCTGATCGCGCTCGCGTCGC
>JBBILP010000069.1:0-6691 GCA_037444885.1 Actinomycetota bacterium
ATCGATTGGATGGTCTGCGTGGTCTTTGGGGCGATGACGACCACATCCGCGCCGTAGTCCGCGAGCGTCCGCGCTTTGCGTTCGGCGACCTCGCCGCCACCGACCACCACCGCCAAGCGCCCGGTCAGATCGAGGAAGACCGGATAGTAGGACTTGACCTTTCGGGCCATGCGTCTACAGACCGAAGATGTGGAAACCGGCGGGAAGCGTGCGCGCGAGCACCGAGAGCAAGATCACGAAGCCGGCGCCCGAGATCGCGATCCACGCCGCCGAGCGACCGGAGATGTCGCTTCGGTAGTGCAGCACCAGGTACGCGCCGAATATACCCAGGACGACTCCGGCCAGCATGACGCGTGGATCGGCCCACCAGCCCGTCACGTCCTTCTCGATCGCCCTGATCGTGCCCAGCAGCACGCCCGCGCTGTAGAGCGGAAACGCGAAGCTTACGAGGCGGCGGGCGAGCATGTCCGTCTGCGCTAGCGACGGAAGGCGCCGGAACAGCGCGCTAGTGCGATGCGCCTTCAGCTGGCCTTCTTGCAGCAGATAGAGAACCGAGGCGGCGGCGGCGATGAGGAATCCCGCGTTGGCGATCATGATGAGAGCGACGTGTATCGCGACACGCCAGCTGTCGAGGTAACCCTCGGCTTGCGGCGGGAGGTTCACCGCCCGTGAGGCGTTGAGCTGAGCCGTGGCCATGCCGATCACGGCCAGCGGAACGAGCAGCACGCCGTATACGCGCACCTGGAGCATGTGCTCGACCACGAAGTAGATGAGTATGAGCGCCCACGCGGCAAGCGACAGGGAAGCGTAGGCGCCCGTGAGCGGAAACCTGCCGTCGAACGCCCACTGGAGACCGATGGAGGCCGTGTGCGCCAGAAAGCCCGCTCCCGTGAGGAATCGGGCATACCACGAGTACGTCTTCCTCTTGCTGAGGAAGTGGTAGCCGTAGAGCACGGTAGCGCCCACGTACAGCGCGCTGGCTACCCAGAATGTGATAAGCGCGAGCTGACCCACTCACGTACCTCCCGAGAGACCTGCCAGCTGTCGAGCACCAATGGTATACGAACCGGAGCGCTCCGTGGGCTGCCGGCACTAGCCTCGGCGCTCAACCGCCTCGCTGAGTACTTGAATCTCCTTCTCCAGTCGGCCGAGTCGCGCCATTATCATCCCGATGTAGACGATCAACGCGACCCATAGGATCGAGTAAGCGCCGGCCACCAGTGGCCACTGCTTGAGTACGAGCGAGTAGATCTCTTGAAGTGTTGGGTCCATGTGTTGTTCACCCCTCCAGCGAGGCCTTAAGTGACTCCAGGCGTTCCTTGAGCATCTCTTCTCGCACGCGAACCTGGTACACGGCGTATCCGATCATCAACATACCGAACAGGCCGCAAAGGAACGAAAGCAACATCGGCGTCTCTAGCCCGCCCCGCTCGATCACGGGGTGCGTGGACGGTATGAGCCGAGTTATCGCGAACGATATCGGGGCATCAACGAAAGCCAGGATGCCGAAGGCGGCCGCATAGGTCGCGCGCCGCTCTTCGTCATCGATCGAGTTGCGCAAGACGAAGTACGCGATGACCAGCAAGGTCATGATGAAGTACGTGGTCAACCTGGGTTCCCACTCCCACCAGACGTCCCACGCGGCCTTCGTCCAAAGCACACCGGTGATCATGGTGAGCACCACGAACACAAGGGTCACCTCGGTAGCGATCCGCGCCTTCGTGTCGAACTCGCGGTTCTTGCTCAGAAGGAATCGCGCCCCGTAGTACGCGGTGAAGATGAAGACGAGGAAGGACGATAGGGCGACCGGGACGTGGAAGTAGAAGATCTTCTGGCCCCAGTCCGGCCTGCCGTACTTGAAGCCCTCGGCGGCTATCTCGATCAGACTGCGCTCGGTCTGAACTTCGTTCGCCACCGTCACGGTGCCGAAGTCCGGGACACCCGCCACGAAGAACGCCACGATGAAGCTCACTGTGGTCAGCACTCCGCCGAGTACGAGCAGGACACCTGTCACACGGTTCTTCACGCCGCTTCGCACCTCCTAGATCGAAGCCGCCTACGCCCCGATGATGAATTCGTACAGGCCATAAGCCACGAGCAGCATTATCGCATCATAGGCGCCTATCATCCGCATGCCCGCCCAGAACCCCGCGGCGGCATCGGGTCCTCCGAGGACGGCCGCGGTGGTCGCCGAGACCGCGGCGAGCAGCAGCGGATACATCAGTGGGATGAAGAGGACGGCGAGCACGAAGTCCTTTCCTGTGGTGTTCACGGACATGGTGGCCAGCAATGTCCCCACGCCCGCGATTCCCAGCGATGCGGCGGTCAGCACGGCAGGAATCATCCAGAACTGACCCCCGAACCCACGCCCTTGCAGGAACAGGAAGCCGAACACGGGGATCGTCAGCACCTCGACTATCAGCAAGAAGATGAAATTGCCGGTCGCCTTCGCGAAGAAGATCACGGGCCGATCCACGGGGCTGAGCAGCAGCGCCTCCAGGCAGCCCTGATCCTTCTCGTGCACGAGCGACCGGTTCAGGCCCAGCATCGACGTGAACACGAAGGCAAGCCACAGAAGGCCGGCGGCTATGAGCCGAGGGTCGAAAGCGGTTCCCGACTGCGACAGCGCGACCTGGTAGATGACCATCGTAAGCAGGGCGTAGAGCCCCATCGATGTCACCATCTCCTTCGTGCGAAGCTCCATGACGATGTCTTTTCGCAGTATCGCGCGGAACTGCCGCCAGCTCATCGCGCGGCCCGACGTCCCTCCCGTCACGGCCACTTCAGGCCACCCCCATGCCGACGACCGAGCGGTAGGTCTCGGCGAATGCGGCATCGTCCAGCTCGGCCCTGGGCGCCTGCATCACGACCTTACCGCGCGCCAGTATCAGCGCGTGCGAGCAGAGCTCCAGGCCCTTGGCCAGGTCGTGACTGATCATGACGAAGGTGTGCTCGGACCGAATCTGATCGATCAGCCCGTCCAGGATGTCCATCGCATGTGGGTCTAGTCCCGAATACGGCTCATCCAGGAAGAGCACTTCCGGCCGATGGAGAAGCGCCCTGCAGATCGAGGCCCTCTGCAACATCCCGCGTGAGAACGTACGCACGAGGTCCAGTCTGCGGTGATCGAGTTCGACCGAGGCGAGCAGCTCGCGTACTCGGTCCTTGGGGTCCTGGACTCCATACATCTCGGCGAAGAAGAGGAGATTCTCCTCCGCGGTGAGGTCCGGGTACAGCAAGGGGTTGTGGCTGATCAGCCCGATGCGGGAACGCAGCTCGACCGCGTCCTTGACCACGTCCATCCCGAGGATACGCGCGCTCCCCGAGCTTGGAGGTGTGAGGGTGGTGAGCACCCGCACCAGAGTCGTCTTGCCGGCGCCATTCGGGCCGAACACCGAGAGGAACGCGCCCCGAGGAAGCGTCAGGGTGATATCGGCCAATGCCTTTCGAGCGCCGAACGTGCGCTCAAGACCACGTACTTCGATGGCGGTCTCGATTGCGGTAGCGGAAGGCATCGGCCTAGGCCGCAGCCGCCCTCTTCGGCCACATCGCCAACACCGTCCCGATGATCGTCAGCGCGAACCCGAACCATGCCCAAGAGATAAGCGGGTTGATCTTGACGTTCATCGCGAGGCCCTCTTCGCTGGCCTGCTCGAATACCACGAAGATGTCGTGCAAGAACTCGGAGATCACGGCGGCTTCGAGTCTCACCTGACCTTGCCTAGCGAAACGCAACTGGCCTGGATTCACAGTTCCGATCACACGACCGTCGCGTGAAACGTCGAACAGCAATCGGGTGTCGACGTCGCCGTTCGGCAGCGTCTGCTGGTCGACCGACTTGAACGTGAACGTGTAGCCGCCTGCCTCGAACTTCTCGCCAGGCTTCTCGGCGACCGTCGCTTTGACGTCGTTGACGAACATCGCCGAACCTATGAGGCCGACCAGGATGATTCCGATTCCCAAGTGCGTGATGTAGCCGCCGGACTGCGTCCGCGCCTTCGTGAGGATCGCGAGAAACGCGGTACCGAACCCCTCGTTCTTAGCGGCGGCCCGCTTTCGCGCCCCATCGATGAAGAGGTAGATCGGCAGGCTGATGGCAAGCGCGCCAACCAGGAGGCCTATGACGGTCTCCGGACCGTATATCGCCTGCTCGAACGGAAGGACCTTCACCGAACCCTTGAAGCGATTCGGCCACAGCTCGAACCACCAGATCGCCAGCAGCGGGACGGCGAGAGCCGCAGCCCCGCCCAGAGGCCACTTCGCGCGAGACCAGAAGGCCGGACCCTCCGTCTTCCGCCACGAGAGAATCGGGCAGATCGCCATTATTCCCACGTAGAGGATGCCGATGGGATGCGCAAGGGCGTCGTAGGTCGCCGGTCCGTACTCGCGAAGCCCGAATGCCGGGGAGAGCGTGAGGAACGCGACAACCAGCGCCGATACGAGCATGATCACGTTGTTGAAGTAGTAGGACGCCTCTTTCGAAAGCAGGCTGTCGAACTCGTCTTCACTTCGGAACGTCTCCCACCGGAGGAAGAGTCCGCCGAGACCGGCTACGAGAACGCCAGTCATCATCGCGAGGAAGTACCCGAGTGAGAGTGGGTCCTTCTCAAAGGCGTGCACCGACTGGATGACTCCCGAGCGAGTGATGAACGTGCCGAGTATCACGAAAAACAGGCTGAACGTGGCCATGCTGATCGCCCAGCCCTTGAAGGCGTTGCGCCTGCGATAGACGGTGAACGAGTGCAGCAGCCCCACGCCCGTCAGCCATGGGAGAAGCGACGCGTTCTCGACCGGGTCCCACGCCCAGTACCCTCCCCAACCGAGAACGACATAGGCCCATATCGACCCCAGGCCGATACCGATGCCGAGGAACAGCCAGGAGAACACGGTGATGCGATCGCAGAGTTCGACCCACCGCTTTGAGGCGTCCTTCGTGATCAAAGCGGCCATGGCGAACGCGAACGGGATGGTGAGACCTGCGTAGCCGACGAACAGCGTCGGTGGGTGCAGGATCATCGCCCAGTGCTGCAACAGCGGGTTCATGGCGTAGGGTACAAGCAGCTCGCCTGTGGCCGGATTGAGCCAATCGGGCGGCGTCACCTTGAACGGGTTGTTATTCTCGATGAAGAGGGCGGCGAGGAACGCGACCTGCACTACGTTGGTGGCAGCTAGCGCTACGTTGGAAAGCCGATCGGTGATTCCCATCCTCTTGAACGCGACCCACGCCGCGAAGAGCGCGATCAGCCAAGCCCAGAACAGCAATGACCCTTCACGCCCTGCCCACCAGCCGGCCAGCTTGTATAGCCAGGCCAGGCTCGAGACATCTGTCGTGTGTTGCTCGACCACGTATTGGAACGAGAAGTCCTCACGGAAGAACGCCGTGACGAGTGTGCTCGAGGACAGCGTGAGGAACACCGCAGCCGCGAACGTGGAGAGGTATCCGATATTGGTCAGGCTCTCGCCCTCCGACTCCCCGGCCCTATGCCCCCAGGTGAGTGCGACGACCGACACCACCGCGCTCAGCAGCCCGAAGGCCATGAACAGATTCCCGATCGTGGGCAATGCCATGTACGCTCTCCGCTCTCGCGTAGTCGGCTTGTTGCAGCCGCCGTCCCGGCCCTGTTACTTCGAATCAGCCTTGCTCATCGACACGCTCGTCGCGTTGAAGGTGCCGGCCTTGTCCAGAGATCCTCCGACGACGACCGAGCTGCCGTCTTTGAAGCCGTCGGGAATCGCACCGTCGTAGCGTATCGGGATATCCTTGCCCGCGCCGGACTCGGCCTGCATCCGGAACCTGACGGGTCCACCGGGCGCGGACAGCGATCCGGCCACGATGTAGCCGGTCAGCTTGACTGGCCTGCCGACCACGTTGTCCCCCGCGCCGAGCAGGCTGGTCACCGTCGTGGCGCCTTGCTTGGATTCATACTTCGAGGGGCACTTGGTGATCAGCACGTCAGCTTCGAGCGACTTGCCCGCCGTCATCGTGCCCGTGACGATCGCCTCGATATCGTCTCCGAACGTGTTGGGCACGCTCCCGGCGTAGACGACCTTGAGTTTGGGTCCATCCGGCGAACCCTTCTCTTGGATGTCGAAGATCATGGGGTTGGACTTCTTGTTCCACGAGCCCGGGACCACGATTCCGCTGACCTTGATCCGCTCGCCCACGAGCGCGCTGTCCGCGAGGGCCTCCGACACTCCGCGCTGAACCGCGCTATCTCCGCCCGCGAAACCGAAGACTATGGCGAAGATCGCAAGGACGATGATGGCCGTGACTCCGATGAGTCGGGTCTGCGCCCGCTTGTTCACGCTCACTCACTCCTCTTGTCGTGCACACATGACAGAAGGCAGTGGTTGAGGGTTCGCGTGGCGCCGGAGATAGACTCGCGACAACTGAAGCACCACTCGCACTGCCTGCCCGCCTGAACATAGCGAATAGTATCATCGCCCGACCGTTCGCAGCAATCCACGGCCGGGCGTTGAGCGAGCAAGCGCGATGCCGAATCGTCACGCCCCCCGTTCCCGCTGCAGCCAGATCACGTCTGGCTCGAAGCCGACCTTCGCAAGCAGGTCCATGTACTCGTCGTCATTCAGCGGCTTGTCCGCTCCCTTGAGCGCGACCATCGTCGCCTCGATCACGTTGGCGCCGAACGAACGCCCCTCGAGTCTCGGATTGGATGTGACCAGCAGCTCG
>JBBILP010000070.1:0-6563 GCA_037444885.1 Actinomycetota bacterium
TGCCACCCGACCCTCAAGCGCGTGCACTCTCTCGGCCAGTGACTCAAGTGTCAGATCGCTCTCAGGGCGCGCCATACGAGTGAGGGCGACCTCAAGCGCCAGTCTGGGATCGGATGACCATCGAATCTCCGAGTTCAGCTGCCCGAGCACGTCCAGGCATCGGGCCAGCCTGTCGGATCCGAACTCCAGGGCGCGCGTGGTCAGCCTCGCTAGATCCTCAAGGGTGGTATCGACGATCCCGGTCGCATCTCCGACCGAGGCCGCCACGTACAGGTCGCGAAAGTAGCTTGTGGCGTCCTTCACGAATTCGCCTATGTCGACCCCGGATTCGACCAGTCTTCCGATCAAGGAGAAGCCGGCGCCGACATCCCTGGCCGCTACGATTCCCGAGAACTCGTGCAGCAAGGCGGTGTCCACCTCGCCGAGCAGACCCTCGACGTCCGCCAACGCTATGTTCTTCCCCGTGAACGCTGCCAGCTGCTCGAGCGTCGAGATAGCATCACGCATCCCGCCGAGGGCATGCCGGGCAACGAGAGTGAGCGAACCTGCCGCCACCTCGATGCCCTCCGCCTCCGCGATCGCCTCCAGGCGATTGACGATGTCCTCGACGCTGATCCTCCGGAAGTCGAATCGCTGGCAGCGGGAGTGAATCGTTTCTGGGACCTTCTGCGGATGGGTGGTGCATAGGACGAAGACGGCATGCCGAGGAGGTTCCTCGAGTGTCTTCAGAAGCGCGTTGAACGAGTGCGTCGAGAGCATGTGCACCTCGTCGATGATGTAGACCTTGTACGGGCCGCGCGACGGTGCGTAGGCGACCCTGCCGATGATCTCCTCGCGCACGTTCTCGACTTGGGTACGTGAAGCCGCGTCCAGTTCGTAGACGTCCGGATGACGGCCCTCGGCGATGTCCACGCACTGGGCACACGTGGCATCGGGCTCACCGCCGACCGTCTTCTCGCAGTTCAGAGCCTTGGCGAGAATCCTCGCTGTCGTGGTCTTCCCGGTGCCCCTCGGTCCGGTGAACAGATAGGCATGCGAGATACCGCCGTCGCGGGCGGCGTTCCTGAGCGTGCGAGTGACGTGTGATTGCCCGACTACATCCTCGAAGGTCTGCGGGCGGTACTTGCGGTACAGGGACTGGTGGTTCATCTCGGGAGGATCCTCGCCAGCGAATCGGGGCTTGTGCTGCGTTCGACAGCGCTGCCTGCTTCGCGAGGTGGCGCCCCCGGTCGGACCCCGAGCACCCGACAGAGGCCGCTTATGGCTGCTTCCTCCCGGACCTGACCAGGTTCACGGCGTGCCGCCGCCCGGAGCCCGAACGGAGACGCCACAACGCAGGAACTGAGTATAGCGCTCTCGGATGACATCGTAACCGCGCCCTCGCGGCGCGAGCGCGAGGGCTCGCATCTGGGGAACACACTTAGTGTGGGCGCCCACTCGCGCCAGCCGACTCGCGACTGCCTCAAACCGCTAGAGGAGGCACGATGGACGTTATCACTACGGGTGACCTCAAGCGCTTGTCGCAAGTCAGAGGTGGCCACTGCGTAACGATCTACATGCCCACTCATCACGCGGCGCCCGAGAACCAGCAGGACCCTCTGACGCTGAAGGAGCTGCTGCGAGAAGCCGAGCGCGGCCTTGTCGCGAGAGGCCTTCGCTCGGGTGAAGTCGAAAGCACACTCGCTCCCGCCGTCTCTCTCTTGACCGACGGTATGTTCTGGAGACCTCAGCCGGGAAGCTTGGCGCTATTCATGTGCCAAGGCACGCTGCGGCGCTACAGGTTGCCCGCCGAGTTCGAGCCGAGAGCACAGGTCGGTGACCGCTACTACCTCAAGCCCCTGTTCGGGGTCGTCGACCGCGGCGAACGGTTCTACGTGCTTGCGCTGTCTCAGAACGGAATCCGCCTTCTCCAGGGAGACAGGACGACTCTGACCGATGTCACTCCCCCGCAGATGCCTACCGACCTCAAAGACGCGCTCAACAACGATGACTTCGAGGAGGGACTCCAGTTCCACACCGGGACTCCAGCGCGCGGGGGCAGGCGCGCGGCCATCTTCCATGGCGGCGGGGCCAACACAGGACTAGATACCCGCTACTTGTCCGAGTTCTGCAAGAGGATAGCCGCAGTCGTGCGCCACGCGGTCAAGGATCGGGAGGCGCCCCTTGTCGTGGCGGCCGTCGAGGATCTCTTCACACGCTACCGTGATGTCGACGACTTCCACGCGGTCGCTCAGGAGGGCGTATTGGGAAGCCCGGATGCCCTGGGCGCCACGGAGCTGCATCGCCGGGCCCGGGAGATCGTCCTTCGTGAGCTGTCTCGGGCAGAGCAGGCCAGGCGGATCGGACTGGCCGAACTCGTCGGGACGGCACGCACCACCAGACGCGTCGACGAGATCGTCCGCGCGGCGACCGAAGGACGGGTGCACGCCCTCTTCCTAGACCTCGACACCGCTGTCTGGGGTTCGTACGACCCCGAAGCGGCCACGGTGGAGACCCACGAGGAGCGCATGCCTGGCGACGATGATCTGACCGACCTGGCCGCCGTTGAGACATTGCTGGCCGGCGGCGTCCTTATGGAAGCCACTCCGTCCACCAGTCCCCTGGCCGCGATCCTCAGATACTGATCCGGTAGAGCCGACCGGCTACATCGGCCCTGTACGATCGCGCGCGTCGCCGGTGCTATCCACCCGCGCGTCTTCGTCGTCAGCCTCTTCCACGAGGGCATGCGAGAGCGCCTCGACCCTGGCCAGTGGATCGCTGGGGTGGCCGGCATCTTCATACACGCGAAGAACTGGCCCGCGCAGTGCACCCTCGAGCCTGGCGGCGATGCGGGTCAGCCGCGACATGACCAGCACATCCATCGACCACAAGGTCAGCCCGAGCAAGACGACAAGTAGGACGCCTAGGGCGAGCACAATCGACATCCGCGTGGTGCGCATCCCGGCATCGACCTCGGTGACGTCCCTCAATACCACAATCGCACCGACTGGCCGATTGACAGCGTCCTTCACGGGGAAAGCACCGCGTGCGTACACGCTGGTTCCCCGGACCTCCCGCCCAAGCGTGACTCCGCCATCCGGGAGGTCCTCGACGTCCCGCGCGAATCCGACGAGGCTCGGATCGTCGGTGGTCGCGTCGATCAACACCGTGTTCTCGTCGTCTTCCCAGTTGTCCGGCAGGCCTTGATAGGCGCGTACTTCGGCCCAGGCTTCTCTGTTCATCAACCTCTTCGGCGCCACCAGCGCGTAGTCGTCCCCGGTGGTCTCGTGCATCACTTCAAGGAACTCGTGGATCTCCTCGCCGAGCTCCAGGTATCCGATGATTCGACCGTCAGCGTCCTTCATCGGCTTCACGACCCGAAGAGCGAAGGCGGTCTTGCCGAGGTCGAGGCCTACCCCCACCTGCTTGGACTCAACTGCCTTCAGGTACGTGGAGCGCGTGACCCTGTCCCCCCACTGCTCCGGCCGATGCATGCGCAGAAAGACAGTGGATTCTGGCTCCGGGTCCTCGAAGTAGAGGTGGGTGATGCCGTATTCGGACTTGAGCTGCTCGAACAAGGGAAGTGTCGCCGAGTACAGCGCGTCGCGATCACGCTTGGCGAACAGCTCCTGCAAGTCCCTCCGCGACGCGATGGCGTCCAGCGCCGCGCCCATCTTCTCGGCATCGCTGTGCTCGAGCCGAACGAAAGACTCGCGAGCGACCTTGATCGCATGATCGGTCACCACCCCGAGAATGCCCTCGTAGGCTCTCCCGACGACAGCCAGAAGCACCGCGGCTCCGGCCACGACGCAGGCGGCGACGATCACGGCGAGTCGCATGCGAATGGAACCGATCAACCAGACTCCCTAGCGCCTACGGGGCATCGTGCCCAGTGACCACTTCGACCACTATATCGGCTCCGGCGGCTCTGCGTTGTAGGCGGGGATTCGTGGAGCGCTTCCCGAGCGTGGACTGCCGCCTCAGCTGGCTATCCGTCCGGCCCTCCACAGCTTCACGAACGCGGCCGCTATCGTCGGATCGAGGTGGTATCCCGACGTCTTCGAGATCTCCTTCACCGCGGCCTCCGGCGGCCACGCCTCCTTGTAGGGTCGCTCGTTGGTGAGGGCATCGAACACATCGCACACGCATACGATTCGCGCCTCGAGGGGGATGTCCTCACCCGAGAGTCCGTCGGGGTAGCCGCCACCGTCCCATCGTTCGTGGTGGTGCCGCGCGATCGTCTCGGCCATGCGCAGGGTAGCGAACTGGCTGCCTGCGAGGATTCGCGCGCCGATCACCGTGTGCTGCTTGACGATGTCGAATTCCTCGGAGGTCAGCCTGCCCGGCTTCAAGAGGATCTTGTCCGGTATCCCAACCTTGCCCACATCGTGAAGAGGTGCCGCGTACTCGATGGTGGTAGTCAGCTCGGACGGCATCCCTAGTTCGGACCATATGCGCGATGCGTTCAGTCCCACCCGCCGGGTGTGCTCGCCCGTGGCGTAATCGCGGTACTCGGTGCTTCTGGCCAGCTTGTCGAGTATCTCGAGTTTCGCCTTCTCCAATCGATCGGTCCGCTCGAGCACCATGGTCTCTAGCGATTCGTTGTGCTGTTGAAGCGCCTGGTAGAGCTCGCGAGTGTGCAGCAGGTTGCGCATGCGCAGAACGACCTCGACGGGATCGAACGGCTTGGTCAGGAAGTCCGTGGCCCCGGCCGCCAGTGCGCGTCGCATGGTCTCGGGCGTGCTGTCGGCGGTGAGGACGAGGATGGGGAGATAGCCCTCTTTCGCGATGTGACCCTTGAGCTCGCACATCACCCCGAACCCGTCGAGGTGCGGCATCATGAGGTCGAGGAAGACGATGTCCGGTTTGAATCCCGTCACAAGCTCGACAGCGTCGAGTGAGTTGCAGGTGCTCTGCACCGAGACGCGCCGTTCCTGCGAGATGATCGTCTCTAGTAGGCTGACGTTCGCGGGCTGGTCATCGATAATGACAGCCCGAATCCCCTCGGGTATGCGGTCCTCGTTCGGTGGCATCGGCTCCTCACAAGACTCGCGCGCGACTACCAGTCAATGGTACCCACTCGGCCGACCGATATGCGAGAAGCGCTAGTCGCTTCGGCCGAGGAGTCCTAGAGCGTTGTCGCCTAGAACCGCCGCCAGCTCGTCAGCGTCAAGGCCGCACGCGCGCAACGCCCTGACCTCGGCAAGCACGTCGGCCCACGGTCCGTCGCTTCCGAAGAGCACGCGCCGCGGGTCATGCTGCCTGACTCGGCGCACGAACTCCTCATTGGGCATGTGACCGAGCGAGAAAGACGTATCGAGCCACACCTCACGACCGATGAGGTGTTCGTCCACCTGCTCCCAGTCGCGGAAACCGCCCATGTGCGCGAGCACGACCGTAGCGCCAGGGTGTCCGTCGAGCATGCGGGAGAACGCCGACGGCGTCCCCTTGTATGTGTTGATGGCGATGTCGCGGCCGGCATGGAATAGCACCGCCAGACCGTGGCGAGCGGCCGCATCGAGTATGTACGATATCCGCGGCTCGTCCGGTGAGAACGCCTGGTACTCGGGGTGCATCTTGAAGCCACGGATGCCGAGCGAGGCCATGCGCGCGATCTCGGACACCGCGTCGTCGAGCCCGGGATGCATCGTTCCGAAGGGGATGATACGACTTGAGGCGGTGGACGCCGCCCAGTCGTTGATGCTTCTGACCTGACTCGGCTTCGTCGCGACAGGCTGCGTCACGGAGACGGCGACCCCCGCGGAGTCCATGACCCCGATGAGGCCGGAGAGCGTGCCGTCGAACGCGGCATCTACTCCCGCCTCGGCCTCAAGTCCGGGCATGGCGGCTACGGCCACCTCATCGGGAAACACATGAGTATGGAAATCGATGATCGTCATGCGGATTCGATCCGTGGCTGGGTACGTAAGATGATCGTCGAATAACAACTACAGCAATCCGCTCGACATCGAAAGGAACACGATGCTTCGACTGCTCACCAAGTGGGCTATCACCTCGCTGGCGCTGGTAGTGGCGGCGTGGCTGGTTCCCGGTATCCACATCGTCGATTCGACTGCTTGGGTGGCGGTGGTGGTCACGGCCGCGATCCTCGGTCTGGTCAATGCGTTCGTTCGTCCGTTGCTGCAGTTTCTGTCGTGCGCGCTGGTGATGCTGACGATGGGGCTGTTCCTGCTGATCATAAACGCGATCACGTTCTCGCTCGCGTCGTGGATCGCACAGGAGTGGTTCGGAGTCGGCTTCGTGGTAGACGGCTTCTGGCCAGCGCTCTTCGGGAGCCTGATAGTGAGCGTCGTGTCGTTCACCCTGAACGCGCTGATCCCCGACGAGGAATCCTGAAGCGGCACTGAGAATCAGGTCGGGTATCATCGTCGAGTACAGGGGGTCCGCAGCTCGCGGATCGGACGGAGGGAGCCGCGTTGAACCACTCTGACGACAACACGATCGAGCACCCCGCGGACAACGATCGAGAGACCATCGAGCCCGGACCCTGGGACGCCGAGAGCACGGATGCGGCCGAGGGCGTCGAGGGCGAGGACACTGCGGCCGAGGGCGCTGAGGGCGAG
>JBBILP010000071.1:0-6548 GCA_037444885.1 Actinomycetota bacterium
GCGTGCAAGCCATGCTCCCGCCTCGGCGGCTATTCGGCGAATCACGGAGAGGCCGTCTGGGCCCCCGTCGAGTGCCGTGTGGGGCTCGAATTCCTGCACTTCCCGAGGCAGGAGCGCGCAGTCCGCTGAGGGAACGTACGGCGGATTGGCGACAATCACGCCCACCGTGCCCGCTAGCTCGCTCGGAATAGGTGCGAGGAGATCGCCCTGGAATACTCGCACGCGATCCGTGAGACCGTAGCGGTCGGCGTTCTCGCGGGCGAGGCTTGCGGCGGCGGCGTCGAGTTCCGTGGCATACACCGTCAGTTCCGGCCGCTCGAAGGCGAGCGATATGGCGACCGCGCCGGAACCGGTGCAGGCGTCGACTGCCACCCGCGCCCCGGTGCGGTCCGACTCGGCGAGCGCGAGGTCTACGAGCACCTCGGTCTCGGGACGCGGAATGAACACGCCCGGGCGCGCGTGCAAGACGACGTGGCGAAACGCCACTTCACCTGTCACGTACTGCAGCGGCTCCCCCTCGGCCCGGCGCTTCACCGCCTCGCGCAGCGAGGAGCGCTCGTCGTGCGAGAGCGGGCGATCGTGGTTCGCGTACAGCTGCACGCGCGACAGCCCTGTGGCCGCGGAAAGCAGCCACTCGGCGGACCGCCGCGGCGCTTCGTCGCCCTTGGACCCGAGATACTCGCGTGTCCATTCCAGTGCCTCGCGCAGGGTCCAGGCTCGGTCCTTTGGCATGCGAGTCGGCCGCTCAGACGTACGCGGCGAGCCGCTCCGCTCGGTCGGCGGCGGCCAGCGCATCGATGATGTCGTCGATCTCGCCGGCCATGATGGCCGGGAGGTTGTGCGCGGTCAGGCCGATACGATGATCGGTCACACGGTCCTGGGGGAAGTTGTACGTGCGTATCTTCTCGCTCCGGTCACCCGACCCGATCTGGCTGCGCCGGGTCGCGCCGAGTTCGGCCTGCTGCTTTTCCAGCTCGATCTCGTAGAGCCGCGCGCGCAGGACCCGCATGGCGGCATCCCGGTTCTGCAGTTGGCTCTTCTGGTTCTGTGACTGGACCACGAGGCCGGTAGGAAGGTGAGTGATGCGAACCGCCGAGTCGGTGGTGTTCACGCTCTGCCCACCGGGACCGGAGCTCCTGAACACGTCGATTCGCAAGTCCGAGGGATTGATGTCGACCTCGACGTCCTCCGCCTCGGGCAGCACGGCGACAGTCGCCGTCGACGTATGTATGCGACCCTGCGACTCAGTCACCGGCACTCTCTGGACACGGTGCACACCGCTCTCGAACTTCATCTTCGAGTAGACCTTGTCTCCGCGCACCCTGAACGAGACCTCCTTGAAGCCGCCGACCTCCGACTCCGAGGTGTCGATCTCCTCCACCTTCCACCCTTGCCCCTCCGCATAGCGCACGTACATGCGATACAGCTCGCCCGCGAAGATCGCGGCCTCGTCCCCTCCGGCTCCGCCGCGAATCTCGACGATGATGTCCTTCTCATCGTTGGGATCCCCGGGGAGCATCATGATCTTCAGCTCGCCCTCGAGCTGGGCGAGGCGCTCTTCCAGGTCGCGTATCTCCTCGGCGGCCATCTCCTTGAGATCCGCGTCGTTCTCGGTACGCAGTATCTCGCGCGCTCCATCTAGCTGCTCCGCAGCCTCCACGTACTCCCGAGACTTCTCCACAAGCGGCGTTTGCGCGCGGTGCTCCTTCGCGAGACGCGTGTATTCCTTCTGGTCGGCGAGCACCACTGGGTCGCCGAGCTTCCCGGTCAGCTCGTCGTACGAGGCGATGATCTGTTCGAGCTTCTCACGCATGGTACTTGTCGGTCCTTACCGGTTGCTTGCCGAACTCCATCCGAGCTAGAAAAGGTTAGCACGCGGGCCTCGGTCTGGCGCCGAGACGCGAATCGAGCGAACGGCGTGCCCAGAACCGCGCTAGCCGCCTTGCGTGTCCGAAGCCGCGGCTTCCGCCTCTTCCCCCTCGCGCGCTATGACCTCGCGCATGGCGGTGACCGCGACTTCCACCATGCCGTCGTCCGGCTCGCGTGTGGTCATCCGCTGCAGCTGCAACCCGGGCCAAAGCACGACGCGTACGAGAGGGCGATCGGGCGTCCTACCGGCCCACTTGATGACCTCGTAGGCGAGCCCCGCGATCACGGGAAGGAGGAGTATGCGCAGCGCGATAGCGATCAGCAATGTCAGCACGCGGGATTCGGCATCCAGTAGGGCAGCTATGCCCTTCACGGGCACTAGCGAGAAGACGACGATTGCGATCACCATCACCATGAACAGGAACGACGTCCCGCAGCGCACGTGCATCGTCTGGTAGCGCTGTATGACGTCGGTCTCGAGCGGCAGCCCTCGCTCGTATGCGTGGATGGTCTTGTGCTCCGCGCCGTGGTACGAGAACACCCGCTGGATGTCCTTGATCGAGCTGATCGCCCATACGTAGACGAAGAACGCGGCCACTCTGAGCACGCCGTCGACCACGTTCCACAGGAAAGGACGCTCGGTCGCCGGCCCCACCAGCGCGTTCGTGGCTATGGCAGGCAGCACGATGAACAGACCGACAGCGAGCAGAATCCCCACGATTAGTGAGAAGCCGATCTCCTTGCTGCTAAGCTGCTCTTCCTCCGTCTCGCCCGCGAACGAGGCCGAGATCGCGAAGGCGCGCAGCGCGAGGGCGAGCGTCTCGTAGAGCCCCCACACCCCCCGGATGAGGGGTTTGCGCAACCAAGCGTGTTTCGCGGCAGCGCTCACGAGATCGTGCGACTCGACATGGATACCGCCATCCGGCAGACGCACGGCGACGGCCCAGTTGCGGGCGCCGCGCATCATCACGCCTTCGAGGACCGCCTGCCCTCCGATATGCGTATGCTTGATGTGCTCAACGCCGTTGTTACTCACGTCTCTCCGCTCTCGGATAGGGTTCGCCGCAAGTCATGCTGCCTTCTCGGCATGGGCCACGCCTGCACGCGGCGCCTGCATCCGCGAACACGTAGGGCGCGGTCGGCTCCAGCAAGTCGAGCATTCGCAACGCCAGATGGCGTATCTCCCACTGCGCACGCTTGCAGCAGCGCAGCTCTAGAAAGTGCAGCAGCTCTCTCACGTTCATCGTTACAGCGATCTTGGTCTCCATGGCATTGGGCAGTACATAGCGTGCGTCCTCGGCAGGCACACCGCCTTCAACAAGATCGCGATACGCGGCGAAGGCCTCTCCCATCGCCGAGTCGAACCGCGCGCGCATCTCGCTGCTCTCCGCTATCGACGGGGGCGCGATGAATGTCGGCTCGTCCGCGAAGGTGACGTAGCGCTGCGACTGCTGGTTGTAGCTCGCGAGGCGGTGCCGAACGAGTTGGTGGGTGAGCGCCCTGCTCACGCCGTCGATGGCGAAGGTGAAGCTCGCGTGCTCCAGGGCCGAGTGATGGCCGGACGCCATGATGACGCGGAGGACCTTGCGCGCGGCCTCGTCGGACATGCCATCCATGAGTTCCGACGCGCCGACGGGTGCGTAGCAGAGCCGAGCGGCCACGGCAACCGCGCGCTCGGGATTCGGCGTGTGGTACAGAAGGCGAACGTTCACGCAGGCACTCGCTTCGTACTAGGAGAGTGAGAACAGGGAGGCGAATCGTCGCCTCCCCATCATTCTAGCGCGTGACTCGGCTCCCGCTACTCAGCCGACTCGGGCTCCTCGGCGGGCGCTTCCTCGGCGACCTCGGGGGCTCCCGTCTCGGTCACTGCCTCGGCCTCCGGCGCCTCGGTCTCGGCCATTACCTCGGCGACCTCGCCAGTCGCCGACGCCTGCTCGCGCGCATCCGCGACCTCGTACTTCGACGCGCGCGAGACACGATCGGCGTCGCGACTCGCCTTCGCCTCACGGGAAGCGAGGGTGGCCTCTTCATGCGCCTTCTGGCGCGCGTTTCGAGCAGCGCTCTCGCGATCGATCACACTGGTCGCCGCGTTCCCGAACTTGTCCGAGAACCGCTGTACGCGACCGCCGGTGTCAACGTACTTCTGCTTGCCGGTGTAGAACGGGTGACACTGCGAGCAGAGCTCAAGGTGCAGGTCAGGCTTGGTGGAGCGGGTCTTGAAAGCCGCACCGCAGGAGCACGTCACCGTGCTCTCGACGTAGTCGGGATGTATACCCTTGCGCATGTCGGTTCACCTCTCGATAAGCGCGCCTGGTTTCCAAGCAGGCGCAGACAGCCCGCCGAGGATAGCACACGCCGCTGCCTGCGGCAATGAGACTCGGCTAGTAGCCGTTGTTGACCTTCGTCTTGGAGATCGCGGCGAGGAACTCGCGGTTGCTCTTCGTCTGGCGCAGCTTGTCGATGAGCAATTCGAGAGCCGGTCCCGGCTCCAGGGAGTGGAGGACTCGGCGGAGCTTCCAGATGTAGGGCGCCTCCACGGGGTCGAGGAGCAACTCCTCCTTGCGGGTGCCCGAGGCGACAACGTCGATAGCTGGGAAGATGCGCTTGTCGGCCAGCTTGCGGTCGAGACGCAGCTCCATGTTCCCGGTGCCCTTGAACTCCTCGAAGATGACTTCGTCCATCTTGGAGCCGGTCTCGATCAGGGCCGTGGCGATGATGGTGAGGCTTCCGCCGTTCTCGATGTTGCGTGCGGCTCCGAAGAAGCGCTTGGGCGGATATAGCGCTGTGGAGTCCACGCCTCCCGAGAGGATACGACCCGAGGCCGGCGTCGCGAGGTTGTACGCGCGCGCCAGCCGAGTGATGGAGTCGAGCAGGATGACCACGTCATGGCCGACTTCCACGAGGCGCTTCGCGCGCTCCATAACCAGTTCCGCCACCGCGATGTGGTTCTCGGAGGGCATGTCGAACGTGGAGGACACGACCTCTCCGCGGACCGACCGCTCCATGTCCGTGACCTCTTCGGGACGCTCGTCGACCAAGAGACACATGAGGTGAGTGCCTGGGCTGTTCTCGGCGATGGATGCCGCGATGTCCTTGAGAATCGTCGTCTTACCGGCCTTCGGGGGCGACACGATCAGGCCTCGCTGGCCCTTGCCGATGGGCGCTACGAGGTCGATGATGCGCGCGGTCGTGGCCATCGGATCGCGGCGCTCCATCTCGAACTTCACGTCGGGGTAGACGGGAGTGAGATCTCGGAAATCCGTACGACGTCCCACGCCGTCCGGCGAGATCCCGTTGATCGAGTCGACCTTGATCAGCGCGGGGTACTTCTCGCTGTCCTTCGGCGGGCGGACCTGCCCGCGCAGCATGTCTCCGCGACGCAGGTCGAATCGCCGAATGACCGACATCGAACAGTAGATGTCCTTGTCACCGGGCAGGTAACCGGTGGTGCGGATGAATCCGTAGCCCTCCGGAAGGACATCCAAGATGCCCATGATGTCGACGAAGCCCTCGGCTTTGACCTTCGCCTGCAGAACAGCGTCGATCAGCTCGTCCTTCTTCTTGGCGGCTTTGGCGTCGATCTCTAGTTCGGCGGCCATGTCCCGAAGTTCGGCCACCGTCTTTGCCTCGAGGTCGGCCCGACTGATCGACGGACCCTGCGGCTGTTGTTCGCCACCGCTGCGGCGGCCGCGCTTGCGAGGACGTGCGCTCATGAGTTCCTAACCTTCTCCCAGTCGGCCAAAAAGGCGTCCAGACCTCTGTCTGTCAATGGATGCTTCACGCATTTCTCCAATACTTCGAATGGTACGGTCGCGATATCAGCGCCGAGTAGCGCCGACGCGACTACGTGCTGCGGATGGCGTATCGATGCGGCGATGATCTCGACGTCATGCCCGAAGTCGTAGTTGCGTATGGCCGCAACCGTGTTGCCGAGATGCTCGACACCGTCCTCGGAGATGTCGTCGAAGCGGCCTACGAACGGCGAGATGTATCGAGCGCCCGCTCGGGCCGCCATGATCGCTTGCGGCACGGTGAAGCAAAGCGTCATGTTCACCGCGATCCCGCTGTCGAACAGCCGCTTGGTCGCCGCGAGTCCCTCGGGCATCGTGGGCACCTTCACCACCACCCTCGGGTCGATCGCGGCGAGCTCCTCGCCTTCGCGAACGATCTCGTCGCGCTTCAGGCTCACTGTCTCGGCGGAAACGGGACCGTCCACGATCTCGCATATGCGCTTCACGTGAGCGTGGAAGTCGGCGAGCTTCCCCCCGATACGCGCGTATAGCGACGGGTTCGTCGTTACCCCGGCGAGCACACCCCAGGACGCCGCCTCCTCGATCTCGGCGATGTCCGCTGTGTCGATGAAGAACTTCACACGCGTTCCCTTTCCCCCTCGGGCGTCGCCTTCGCGCCGGCCACTGCTTCAGTTCGGCGGGCTGATCTCACTCGACCATCACCGCGCTCACAACGTGCTCGATCGTGTCCGCCACGGTCATGTCCAGCTGGTGGCTGTGTATGACCGGAATGCCATGCTCTCGCGCGAGGTCCTCGATGTAGTGACCGAGCAGACGGATGTTGCCGAAGTTCGCCCTATACCTCTCGAACGGGCGCGACCCTTCCGTTTGCACCTCTCGGATGTAGAAGTGGCTTCGATGAGCGGCCTCCTCATCAACGACCACCAC